>JAYVDT010000157.1:0-6239 GCA_043749265.1 Rhodanobacteraceae bacterium
GCCTTGGCCGCTTCATCGCCGCCTCGTTCCTGCGCCATGGAGACGAACCATCCCAGGCCATTTTCCTGGTTTGGCTCCGCTTCCAGCCCACGCCACAGAGTCTCGTCGGCACGCTGCGTCTCACCGCGCATGGAGTAGACCTTGGCTAGATTGACCAGCACCGATCCGTCTTCGCCGTACTTGGTCAGATGGTCATTCAGTACCTGCTCGGCTTCATCCAGACGGCCTGCCTGGATCAGCACCACGGCCCACATGCAAGCGCCGCGAGCGGGAATTGTGTCAATCTCACGCAAACGTGCAGAGGCTTCTGTCACTTCAGCGACAAAGCCATCGTTCAAAGAATTAACGATCAGCATGTACAGGTTGTCAGGCTGATCCCAGACTTCGCGGAGCATGCCCGGAAGGACGTTATCCCGCCATTCCTCGCGGGGCACCATCACTTCCTGGCCATTTTGATCGAAGGCGTGGATACCTTCCGGCGGGCCGCTGTTTTCCACTAGGTTAGCTGTTGATTCCTGTTCCTTGTGCTCTTCGTTACCATTCACCAGCGCCATCTTAATCCCTAAACCTTCCCCTTCAACTGTTGGTTTGTCTCTACTGCCAGGCCGACACGGAACATCGTCGCCTCATCGAAATGCTTGCTCATGATCTGGATGCCGATTGGCAAACCGTTTTTGGTCTCACCGCAGGGAACGCTCATAGCGCAGATTCCGGCCAGGCTCGCCGCCACGGAATAGATATCTGCCAGATACATCGCGATCGGATCGTCGACCTTCTCGCCGAGTTTGAAGGCTGGCGTCGGAGTTACCGGTCCAATGAGGATGTCGCATTTGGCGAAGGCCTGCAGGTAGTCCCGAGTAACCAGCGCCCGGACCTGCTGTGCTTTGCGATAGTACGCGTCATAGTATCCCGCACTCAGGGCGTAGGTGCCGAGCAGGATGCGCCGCTTGACCTCAGAGCCGAAGCCCTCTTCGCGGGTCTTGCGAAACATCTCCGAAAGCGTCTTCGCCTCCTTCGAGCGCGGACCGAAGCGGACGCCGTCGAAGCGCGAGAGGTTGGAGGATGCCTCCGCCGTGGCGAGGACGTAATACGTCGGAATGGCATAGCGCGTGTGCGGCAGATTTACCTTGACCAGTTCGCATCCCTGGGCCTTCAGGCCGTCGAGCACGGTTTCAATGGCTGCTCGAATTTCGGAATCGAGACCCTCGCCGAAGTACTCTGCTGGGACACCGACGCGCAGGCCTGCGACAGGAGTCTGAAGCGCGCCGACGTAGTCGTCGATGGGTCGATCGGAACTTGTGGCATCCAGTTGGTCCTTGCCTGCCAGGACGGAGAGCATGGTCGCAGCGTCGCTGACGCTCGCCGCCAAGGGTCCGACGCGGTCCAGCGATGAGGCGAAGGCGATAAGGCCGAAACGGCTCACGCGGCCATACGTCGGCAGCACGCCGACAACACCGCAGAAGGCCGCAGGCTGACGAATGGAGCCACCGGTATCGGTGCCGAGCGTGGCCGCGGCAAAGCCTGCGGCCACGGCCGCTGCGGAGCCACCGGATGAGCCCCCGGGGACGCGGTCGAGCGCGCGCGGATTACGTACGGGGCCATAGGCAGAATTCTCGTTGGAAGAGCCCATGGCGAACTCGTCGCAGTTGAGTTTGCCCAGCAGGACGGCGCCAGCGGCTTCAAGTTTCGCTACGACGGTTGCGTCGTACGGGGGCATCCAGCCTGCGAGGATTCTGGAGCCAGCCGTGGCGGGCGTGCCCATCATGGCGAGCACGTCTTTGATCGCGATGGGGACGCCTGCAAGGGGGCCGCCGTCTTCGCCGCGGGCGTGCATTCCATCAACTCTGGCGGCCTGGGCCATGGCGCGCTCGCGGCTCAAGGCGAGGAAGCTGTTGATGCCGGCGCCGCCGGGTCCGTCTTCGGCGGCGATAAGGGCGTAGTGGCGCTCCGCGAGTGTGGTTGCGGAGGTGGCGTGGACGGCAGCTTTGGCCGCGTCAAGAGTCAGCATCTTTTCCATTAGCGTTCGATTACCTTGGGGACTTTGAAGAAGCGGCCATCGGTATCCGGGGCGGACGCCATGACCGCGCGGCGGTCGATGGATGGGCGCACCGTGTCGGGCCGGAGGGAAGCGCCGAAGCCTTCCTGTACGTTGCCGAGTACGTCACCAACCTGGGCCATAGGTTCGATGCCGGTCGTATTCAATTCACCAAGCTGGGCGACATGGCCCAGAATGGCATTGAGGTCGCGCTGCATGCGCGGCTCTTCTGCCGGGGTCAGTTCAAGGTTTGCGAGCTCTGCGACCCGCCTTACTTCTTCGAGCGTTACATCACTCATCCGCGGTTATTCCTCTTTTCAAAGTGTATCGCGGTGACGCGAACCCCGGCGATGCGGGCAAGTTCGCGCTCGAGCAAGGGGCGCATGGAGAGCATCTGCGCCAGCCAGACCGGATCAGTGACCTGGATAGTGACCAAGCCTGCTTCATACCCGGCGATCGTTCCGCGATCGGCCATGGCTTTGCCGCAGGCGACCGGCCATGCGGCAGCCAGGCGGTCAATTTCGGGCATGGTCTGGAGGCTGCGGCCCAATGTGGTCTTCAGCAGGTCGCGCATGTTCTGCATGGTGGGCTCCGGGTGAAAAAGAATGATTCCTGAGCTTACAGCTAAAGAGCTTTCAGCTCACAGCCGGAGTTGTGCCGGAAGCGATTGCGGAGGCTGCCGCCGGGACGTGCTGCAGGATGAAAGAGCGGAGCTGATTGAGGAAGACTGGGGTTGCGAACTCAGCGGCCCAGATCTGGGTGATGGCTGGATTGAATTCGGACTCGCGGGCTTCAAAGCGGAGGATACCGTCCATGGCCGATTCCACGGTCTGGCTGTCGAAGTAGACGCCAGTGGGCTGGCGGCCGGTGCCGCGGACAGTTTCGAGCGAGCCGCCGGCGCCAAAGCAGACAATCGGGCGTCCGCAGGCCTGGGCCTCGAGCGGCACCATGCCGAAGTCTTCGTCGGCGGCAAAGAGGAGGGCTCGGCACTCAGCGTATTGCTGCCAGAGTTGGTCGTTGGAGAGTTCGCCGAGGAATTCGACGCCGGAGCCAGCCAAGCTGGCCTTTCTTTTCAGCGCGGGTTCTTCCGGGCCGGTGCCAGCTATGCGCAGTTGCCGCCCGAGGCGTTGGCAAGCCTCCATGAGCAGGTCGGTGCGCTTGTAGCCAACGAGGCGTCCCGCGCAAAGATAATGCGTCCCGGGTAAAGCGAGATGGGCGCGGGTAAGATCGATCGGCGGGTGGATGACGACGGAGTCGCGTCCGTAAATGCGCTGAATACGCTCTTGGACATAGTGGGAATTGGCGATGAAGAAGGTGACACGTTTGGCAGCGGCGAGGTCCCAGCGTCGGACACGTCCTGCGGTGGCCGTGAAGGCGAGCTTCACGAGGCTGCCCATCTGGCTGCGATAGATCTGATAGCCGTCGTAGAGATAGCGCATGGGGGAGTGGCAGTAGCAGATGTGGACGGCGCCAGGATCGATCCGAACTCCCTTGACGGGTCCGCTATCGGAGGAGATGACAAGGTCAAAGCCGCGGAGGTCTAGGCTCTCTGTGGCACTGGGGTAGAGCGGCATCATGTGGCGATGATGGCTGGGGCCTAGTGGAAGCTGCTGCAGAAAAGAGTGGTGCCAGCGGCGATTTTTCAGGCTCTCCGGGATACCGGGAGGAGCCGAGACGAGGGTGAAGATTTCAGCCTGGGGGAAGAGATAGGCGATGGACTCGGCGACGCGCTCTCCACCGCCGCGAGTGACAAACCAGTGATGGACGATTGCGACCCGCACCAGGGTTAGTAGGCTCCGTCGCGGTTAACGACTGATTTAAAGGTGCGGGTAAGTATGCTCAGGTCGCGGAAGAGAGACCAGCGGGTAACGTAGTCGCAGTCAAGTCTGACGCGTGCGTCATAGCTTAGTTTGCTGCGCCCGGACACCTGCCAGAGGCCGGTGACGCCCGGCTTGACGCGGCAGTAGAAGTCGAAGAACTCACCATACTTTTCAACTTCAGCAGCGACGATGGGGCGCGGACCTACGAGACTCATGCGGCCGGCGAGGACGTTCCAGACCTGCGGGAGTTCGTCCAGCGAATAGCAGCGCAGAAAGAGGCCGACGCGCGTGATGCGAGGGTCTTGCCTGAGCTTGTGAGTGCGGCTCCACTCTTCGCGGGCAGCGGGTCGTGCGGCAAGGTGCTGCTCCAGGATTTCGGACGAGTTGACGCACATGGTGCGGAACTTCCACATGGAGAAGAAAGCGCCTTGGCGGCAGATGCGTCGGTGGGAGAAGAAGACGGGGCCGGGGGATGTCGACTTTACGATGGTTGCAACGATGACGATTGCGATGAGGAGTAAGGGCAGAGCCAAGAGGACCAGAACGATGTCCATCCCGCGCTTGAGGTAGTGATAACGGAAGAGGCTTGAGGGTTTTGGGTGGGTCTGTCGCCTGGCGACGCGACCATGATCATGGGCTTGGACATAGCTGGAGGTTGCAGCGCTCCCTACTGTCGCCTCTGCCAGCCGCGTTTCGGTTCCCTGAGACTCACTGTGCGTTGGCAAACGGGTCCCCGTGGAGCAAAAGTTTGAGTCATTGAAATATCATTCCAGTGTTCATCGGCTTGAATCTTGACTTCAACACTTCAGAGCTTTTAGGCATCATTCCCCCTGTCTGAGTGGTCTGAAATCGCGTTCGCTTTTTACTGGGTGTGTACCTTGCGTATTGTTCAGCTCCAAGTCAGGTGCATATAGGGTTCATCTACTTCGGTCAAATTTTTACACGAAATCCATTCTTTGAATAGCTTACTTCTTACAGCGAACCACTCAGTGTCAATGGTTGAACCATCTTGTCAGTTTCCCGACTGGTAACGGTCAGTGATTTACGATACTACGATGCAAGCAATTGAAACTTCGCTGCGTGACGTCAAGTTATTGAGTGCGCGGCGTTTCAGAGATGATCGGGGTTGGTTTGCGGAAGTTTTCAACGCATCCATCTTCACGGGTCTGGGACTACCGGCTAATTTCGTGCAGGATAACCAATCGCTTTCGACGCGTGGGGTTTTGCGGGGGCTGCATTATCAGTTGGGCAAGCCGCAGGGAAAGCTGGTGCGGGTGCTTTCCGGCCATATCTGGGATGTGGCGGTTGACTTGCGGCGGGATTCGCCGGATTTTGGCAAACATGTCGGCTTTCATTTAAAGCCGCTCAATGAGAAGGGCGATTTGGAGCTGGTCTGGATTCCGGAGGGCTTCGCCCATGGATTTCTGGTGCTGAGCGAGACAGCCGAGGTGCTCTACAAAACGACGGACCTTTATTATCCGGCGGGGGAGCGATGCATCTACTGGAATGATCCGACGCTTGCGATTCCGTGGCCGGTGGACAAGATTGAGGGAGCGCCGGTGGTGAGCGGGAAAGATTGCAAGGGAAGCACTTTTGCCGAGGCAGAACTGCCTTAGCGGGTGCTTTGAAGAGTGTGGACAGCAAAGCGGCCTGGGTTTGATAATCCAGGCCGCTTTGCTGTGGCTGGATGGTGCGTTAGAAGTAGAGCTTGCCCGTCAACTGGATCTGGCGGGAGCCATAGAGTACGCTGCTGGTGTTATTGGTCGATGCGAACGGCGCCGAGCTGGTGGCCAGGGGAACGATGCAGCCATTTATGCCGGTCGAGGCCGCGGCGCAGGTGCCACCGTTGTAAGCCGAGCCGTTGGTTACATAGGTGTAGAGCGTGGTGTTCACGCCGAGAATGTTCTTGTGATTCAGAACGTTGAAGGCCTCCGCGAAGATTTCAACGCGATAGCGCTGGTGGAAGGGGAAGGTGCGGGAGATGCGTGCGTCGACGTTGTGCACGCCAGGACCGGTGAACTGGTTGCGACGTGCAATCTGGTCGGGCACGCGCCCGTTAGTGCCGGAGTTGAAGAGGGAGACCTCGGCGCCGGTAAGTCCGCCATCGCCTATGGTGGAGCTGGGTGCGCTGCCCATGAAGCCGGTGAGGGGTTGGCCGTCCTGCGCGGTAGCAGTGCCGGAGATGATAAATCCGTTGAGAGCGTAGCGGGCTAGTTTGTTGCTCACGAGTTTATCGATGGTGGGCTGCGCGACAACCGACACGACGAGGCGGGTGCGCTCATCCAGGTCGGAGCGGGCGTACTCGGCACTGCGTCCTGAGCGATGGCCGCGGGCGAAGGGATCGAAGGGGATGTCGGTTCCGTTGAAGGTTCCGTTGACGCCTG
>JAYVDT010000158.1:0-6231 GCA_043749265.1 Rhodanobacteraceae bacterium
GTGGTCACGCTGATGTTGTTCTTGGTGCCGGCGGGAAGGACTTCTCCCAGATTCTGGGGGCGACCGTCAGGGCTGATAGCCCACAGAACATAGGTCAGATACTCGGGACCAAAGCCGTTGGCAGGCGTCAGTCCTTTGAATTCGGCGTCTATGGAGATCCCTCCGCGCTCGCTCTTGACCGTCGCTTCGCCGCGGCCGTTCGGCAGTAGCTCCGTGCCGGCAAAATTAAGGTGGGTGGAGCCGCTCCGGTGCAGATAGTTCACTGCATCCAGATCGCGTTGCACGGCCTTGACTTTATAAAAGAAGATGTCGCCGTTCTGCGTGATAACGGCCTGGGCACGCGGGGCAGGAACGCTGGTCGGGTTTGGCTCCTGGGCAGAGGCGGCAAGGCCGGAAAGGAAGATCGTTGCCATGAAGAGGGTAGGGCGGAAGAACTTTGCGGTGCGGGTCATGCTTTCTCCTCGGGCGCACGCGTGAGCGGCTACCACCTTTAAGAAGATGCCCGCTTGGGAGTAAAGGTAGTCCGGAACGAAATAAGTGATCTCCGCTAAACACAGAAAACAAAAGAGAAAGCGGATAGAATCCGGTGTTTCGGGTTCTATCCGCTCAGATCATATGTATCTCCGAGTATGCCGTCTATCTTCTGAAATTATGCGTGGCTGGCATGGGCAGAAGAGTGGCGTTGCACAAAATGATACGGAGGCCACGGTCCAGAAAGCTGCATGCGGCATTCTTTCAGCTCCTGCGTGGCAGACGAGTACTTATTCTGGTAACGCTCGACCGTCCGGTTATCTATCAGGTGCGCGATATCCAAAAGCATCTTGCCGGAGTCCATACGCTTGCAAGTAATCTCTTCAGCAAGCGGGAGGAACATGCGATGCATCTGGACCGACAGCGCGCGGGCCTTGGACTGCCGTTCGCGTTGACGCGAAGCGGACTCACGCAGGCTGGTCAGGTACTGCTGGCCGACGGTCATGTCGCGGGCAGAGTTGCCGGGGCACGTGTCATCCACCAGAACCTTCAGGTGCATTTCAGCCTTGCCGCGGAGACGCTCAACGTTAGCCAGGAAGTGGCGCTGGTTGGACCGGACGGAGCGGCGGAGGCCGTCGTCATCGGCAAAGGTAGTTGAAAAGCGGAAGGGCAGTACGGTGGAGAGTTTGAAACACTCGGAGATGACACGGGCGTGATCTCGAGCGGCTTGCTGATCGAAGCGTTCGCTATCTGCGACCGCGTGCTCAGACACAACTATTGCGAGATCTCCTGCAGGAAAGAGGAAGGTTTGGTTCCCGAATAGACCGGTGACTCCGGTCAGTGGCATCGGGCGACGGTGGCGAGCTAGTTCCGGAAACGACTGACGCTCTGCAATGCAGTAGGCATACCATGCCATAGTGTTGGCTCCAAAGCACGCTGATGGGTCTGTGCCCAACCATGCGTTAGTTATTGCAACCCTGTCGCGAAGCGCGAGTGGCCTCGAAGAGACCCTGGCATGAAGGCTGTTCTACCCGCTTTGCCGAGTGCGAGACGGATAGTATGCCTATCGGACGACGGTTGGCAATAACTTCTTTAGAAAGCGAATTGAGATCTAATTTGCCGCGGATTTATTGAGAAATCGGGCCCTTTGCCTGTTGCAACGGACTTGTCGCTGCATCAACCGGCGGCTCCAGAAGTTTCATTACCGGATCGGGAAGAGTTTGGTCGGCATTTTTTAACAGGAGCGCAACCTGCCACATTTGCGTTTCAGAGTAGAGATGCTGGAACGCAGGCATGCCCGTGAGGCGGATGCCGTTCTTGATCTTCCAGTATGTCTCACCGGTCTCGTCATCGGAAACGCCGACAACATTACCCGTCCTGTGCTTCTTCCACAGCTGGGGGGAGGAGGGGTACATCGTTTTGGCGTAAGGACTCTCATGATTTGGCAAGCCGTGGCAGCTGGCGCAACTTGACTGGTAGATCTTCGCGCCGGCTTCGTAGCCTTCTTCACTGGTGCCAAACGGAGCCTTCTCAAGCTCTCTGTCAATGCGAGCATTCAGGGGCACGTGAACAATCTGGGCTTCCATCGGAAACGCCGCGTCGGCGGTCGCCACAGGTGGATGGCCATATTTGAGATAAATAAAGACACCTGCGATTAGAGCTACGAAAGCCAGTAAAAAGCCGAGGACAAATGACCCAAACCGCCCACTGGAGCGTCTATCAGAGGTGTTACGCAAATTGCTTCCATTCGACATATTCAGTGATCCGTTCTCTCGGGGCTCCGGGGCTCGGGACTAGGTTTAGCCCATCTTCCGGGCGATGAATGTTCTAATACGAAAAGGTAAACCCACAGGGGATCTCCCCCATGGTGTTGCCCCAACCATATCAGACCTGCTTGCCGGTTTGAGAACCAGAACGGGGCAGGAGTGAAAACGTTGATTTTCAGTACGAAGATGGAATTGTGTTTGAAGGTGGCCGCAGTGGCCGTTCTCGCTCAGACTTTGGCTGGATCCGCCCTGGGGCAGAGCGCGCATCGCCAGCGCCGGGAATCCAACGCAAATCGCAAGGCACGCGTAGCGCGGAGCGTCGCAGAAACCTACGGACATCGCTGGGAAACCGCCGGCGGTGGAGGTTACGAGCGCTTTCGCAGCGGCCAATATCTCCAGCAGAATAATGAAGTGACTTTCTGGACTTCGACGATGTACGCGCTGAATCCCAAGCTTGGGATCGTCGGCGAAGTCCGGGGAGCCTTCGGGAACGCCAAGATCGGCAACACGACCTACAACATCCCCGATCCTCAGATCTCCCAGTACAACTTCATGGCTGGCCCCAGCTATCGCTTTCGGACCCGCGAAAAGTATGCGGTCAGCGGATTCGTCGAAGGCGGCGCAGGGTTGGGCAAGTTTGCTGGCGGATCCAAGGGCCTTTCCGCCAAGAACATCGGCGTATGGGGCGGCGATTACGCGGCGTCGTTCGCGGCCGGCGTCAATCTGGACTACAACCTCTATCCGAATTTCGCACTGCGTGTAACTCCTACCTACCTCGGAACCAACTTCGGCGGAACGCTCCAGAACACAAAAGGCGTCAACGTCGGCGTGGTCTATCGCTTCGGAAATATCAGGTAGTTTGAAGAAAGAAGAGACTCAACGCCAATCACAGAGGCAATCGAGTGCGGCAAAGGCAGACAGCATTGCGAGTGCTATCTGCCTTTATCGCACTCGATTGCGGTATGCCCCTTCGCCTACAGGTGGATGGTCCAGCCCAACTCTGCAAGCCTCTCTTCAATGTCCGCGAGGGCATTGGTAAGCGCGGTACGGCGGTGCGGGCTGGAGGTGCGCTCAGACAGAATCCGCTCGCGCTGCAGGTGAAGCGCCTGCAACTTGCGCTTGTGTTCGGCGTCTGCCGCCATGTTGCCGCGAACCTTTATTGCAGCGGCAGCTTTTTCGGCAGGAGTTGCAGCCTGATTTTGGTCAGCCTGTTGAGATTCCACGGATTTACTCTCCCATCCACGCGACATTCTGTGATTCTATTCCTTTACGTGGGTTTTGCGTGAGTAACGTGGAAACCCATGTACCCAATAGGGGACATGTTCCACCCCCATTGGTGAATAATATGAGGTGGAGGTTCGCATAGTGATTGTTGAGGTCAAGGGGCTCAGGAAGGTCTTCGAAGGCAAGGGACAGATTGTCGCCGTTGACGGGATCGACCTGAACGTCAATGAGGGTGAGATCTATGGTCTTCTGGGTCCTAACGGCGCAGGCAAAACCACCACCATCAGCATCTGCACAACGCGCGCGTTGCCCACAGAAGGCATGGTCCGGATCGCGGGCGTTGACGTGGTCAAGGAGCCTGCCGTGGCGCGGCGAGGGATCGGCGTGGTCCCGCAGTACAACACGCTTGACCGCGCCTGCACGATCGCCGAAAACATCCTCTTTCATTGCCTTTACTTCGGCTTCTCGCGCGCCGAGGCAAAAGCCCGCACCGCCGAGTTGCTGGAACAATTCCATCTCACGGAACGCGTTGGGGCCTACCCATCGCAACTCTCCGGCGGCCTCGCGCAGCGCGTCCAGATCGCGCGGGCGATCGCCCACCGGCCCAAAGTACTGTTCCTCGATGAGCCCAGCGCGGGCCTCGATCCGCAGAGCCGTATCGCCATGTGGGACGCCGTCCGCGCGCTGCGCCATGAGGGCATTACCGTCCTTCTGACCACGCACTACATGGAAGAGGCCGATGAACTGTGTGACCGCGTCGCCATCATCGACCACGGAAAGATTCTTGTTCAGGACACCCCCGCCGCACTGAAAAGTTCGGTCGGCGCACAGAAGGTCTACGAATTGCATCTCCGTAACGAGAGCGGGCGCGACATGCTGGCTGAAACGCTCCGAGGCCTTGAAGGCGTCTCCGGCGCAGAGGTCACGGACGACGGCGTTCGCCTCTTCGCGCAAGGCGCCGACGGGTTGCTCAGCGAAGTCGTCGGAGCCGCAAACACATTTGGATTGAGAGACATGAAAGTCACCGAAGCCAGCCTCGAGACGGTATTCATCAAGCTGACCGGACGCGACCTGAGGGAGTAAACCATGGCTACCGTAGCAACTGGCACCTCGCCAAAGAGTAGATCGTTAGAAGATAGATTGGTCGAACGTAAACCGCTGGAGAATAGACTGACCGAAAAGCGTGGAAATCTCGGCATGTATGCTCGCGCCTTCGCAGGGCTATTCCTCCGAGATCTTTATGTGTTGCGGCGCGAACTCTTTCCCTTCGCAATACGTGTCTGCATGAATCCGCTGCTCTTCCTGTTCGTCTTCACCTACATCATGCCGCACATGTCCGGCGGCACCGCGATGAACCCCACTGCGCAGATGGCTGGCGGCAACTTCTCCACCGTGCTGTTGCCTGGACTCATGGCCGTGGCGATCATGTTCTCCGGCATCGCCGCCGTCGCACTGCCGCTGGCCCAGGAGTTCGGCATAACGCGCGAGATCGACGACCGCGTGATGTGTCCGCTGCCCGTAGCGGCCGTCGCCGCGGAAAAGATCGTCTTCTCCGCGATGCAAAGCATCATCGCCGCTGGCATTGTCTTCCCGTTGGCGTTATACGTGCCGACGACGCCGGTCCACGCGCATGTCTCAAGCTGGCCCTTCCTGATCGTCGTCCTCGTATTGGCAAGCCTTGTCTCCGGCGCGCTTGGCTTGACCATCGGCACCAGCGTCAAGCCCCAACAAATCGGGCTCATCTTCGGAGTAGTCGTCATGCCGATAACGTTCCTCGGCTGCGTCTATTACCCGTGGGCCAATCTCGACAAAATCAAGTGGCTGCAGCGTGGCGTATTGGTCAACCCCATCGTCTATATGAGCGAGGGACTGCGCGCTGCCCTCACGGACAGCGCCCACATGCCGAAGCCGCTCATCATCGGCATGTTGATTTTCTTCCTCGGTCTGCTCGGCTGGCTTGGCATGCGAGGCTTCTTCCGCCGCGTCGTCGGTTAGCTAACGGCTGAAAGATCATCCTGATGCTGAACCGACAGCTTGCTGTTCAGCGATTCCGCGATCAATTTCCCGTGGAAACGCCCATTCTCGATAAAGATTTCGTTCGTCCGCTCGCCCGCCACGATAACCCCCGCAAGATAAATACCCGCCACGTTTGACTCTAGCGTCGCCGGATCGCACACAGGGCAGCGATCGTTCTCTTCATCTAGTTGCACGCCCAGGCTTTGGATGAAACCGAAATCCGGATGGTAGCCCGTCAGCGCAAAGACGAAATGATTCGGCAGCGTGACAGCACCATTGGGAGTTTCCAGAGTCACCGTATCTTCCGCGATCTGCGTCACAGTGCTGGAGAGAAAAGCCTTAACCTCGCCATTTTTGATGCGGTTCTCAATGTCAGGCTTTATCCAGTACTTGATGTGCCGGTGAAGCTCTGGCCCGCGATGCACCAACGTCACCTTCACCCCATGCCGCCAAAGATCCAGCGCAGCAATCGCAGCCGAGTTCTTGCCGCCGATCACCAGCACATCGAGCCCGAAGTACGGGTGAGGCTCGTTGTAGTAGTGGTGCACCTTAGGCAGATCTTCGCCCGGAATCCCCAGGTAATTTGGCAGATCGTAGTATCCCGTAGCGATGATGAGCTTGCGTGCGCGCAGCGGAATCTTCCGCCCGAACTGGTCCTCCGTGCTCACCTGAAAGTCGCCGTCGGCACCCGTCACGCTCAAAACCGTATGGTATTGGCAAACATTCAAGCGGTAGTGCTCCGTGACCTTCCGGT
>JAYVDT010000159.1:0-1788 GCA_043749265.1 Rhodanobacteraceae bacterium
CAATCGCCTCCCACACCCCTGCCCCAGAACGGAATCTGGCTCGGCGATGACAGCGGCGGGTCCGGATCGGGCGATACGGGACCCAGGGTCAGTGGTTGCATCTGCGCCTGCACCGTCCACACCTTCGCTTCCAGGAACAAGGGCTCCGGGGTTCCATTCGGTCCAATCTGCTCGTAAAGACCCGAGTGTTTTACATCGCAGGAGAGCAGCCCGCTCTGCGAGTGGGCGCCGACCAGGGCAACGTTGACCGTCCTGATCTTGGTTTCGATATGATCCGGCGGCATTCTGCTCAGGTCAACGCGGAGGCGAAATGTACCTGTGCTCCGAAGCATCTCGAGCGACGCTGGGTCGTTATAGATCAGGCTCAGCGTGTCTTTGCTGAAGCCGGACTGCTGCAGGTAGTCCACGTACTGCGTCTTCAGGTCGGTCGGCTGCAGCAGCTTTTGCCATGCCTGCGTATGGTGTGCCAAGAGCGACCGTCTGGTGAGCCGGTTGCGGGTTCGCTGCCAAGGGCGGGCGAAGGGATGGGTCTTCTCCTCCACTCGCGGTTCCCGTTCCGGGCATTTGGTCTCCCCGCAGAAGGGGTTTCGTCAGGCCTGCCGCGATGCTGGCATCGCGGACGATATCCTTCTTTATACGGGCAGGCATACCTTCGGTGCGTTCGCCGTTCAGCAGACCGGAAATCTCTTCGCCGTCCGAGGTTCCGACAAGGTCAAACCCTCCCGCGTCAGGATAGTTAAAAGGGCGATGGGCTTGATGGAGGTGAAGAAAGCGCTAGGTTCCATGAGAGGCATTCCGCAGGAACTCAGCGCGGCCCAGCACACAGTTTCTATCCCAGACATCACGGCTTACCTCCGTCCGCTTACTGCTGAGCTGCTTAGGTTGGAAGCCGCGATCGACAACGGTGCTTCGCCCAAACCGCCAATCGACCTCCTGATCGTTTAGAACAAGTGGGAACTAGCAAGGTTCAATGCATCTTCGCTGGACCGCCGTGAGCGGCGTTCTCTGTGCGTGTCTGCAGAAACTGCAAGTTGGCCTCATATTATTGCGGCACTCCAGTCAGACGGAACGCAACTACAGCGCCTTTAGACATTGTTGGGCTTTGTTCACGCATACTTTAGCCTGTAGGGAGAGATCGAAGATCAAATGCGAATGGAAGCATTGATCACCAAGGCACTCGACCATAAAGACGTCCGTGGCCGCGGCCGAGTGATTGCACGTTGGCGTGAGGCAAGATTCCTCTTCACCAATGGCGCGAATCTTCGCTTAGCCCAGAAGATTGTCAGGGAAAATATACTGCCCGACACCATTCGAGAGAAATTCTTTCTGCAAAAGGGCGCTCAGCTTATGCTGAGATCGATTCAGGTTGCCGCTGAACAGATAATCGATCGCCTGACGGCGAACTCAACAAAATTGAGTGAGTCCTCCGCTTTGGTTGAGGTGAAGTTCCTAAAAGAAACAATGCAACACTCACCCTCGCTAACTTTTCTTTTCGGGAACTACTGAGCAAGCTGATCGTGTCTGACCTTCCCACCAGATTTCCAATCATTCAATCAATTTTGTTCAGTGGTTGCATGATGATCCTCGTCTGGGCGATCCCCGCCTGGGCAACCGCGCTCCGAATTGGCGACTATTAAATCCCGCTGCTCGTGCTCGCTTCCTCGCCTGGCTCACCAAAGAGACCTTAGGGAACCTCTGCGTAGGCGTTTGATTTGTTGCCGACTGCGAGTTGAGTTTAGGAGTTGACTGCTGTGGGATGCTCGAGGACCTGTTTTCTGGTTGTCTGGA
>JAYVDT010000160.1:0-1786 GCA_043749265.1 Rhodanobacteraceae bacterium
AGCACCGCCACCCACACCCTGACGCTGACGCCTCGGTAGCCGAACAAATCCTCCCGTGCCCAACCCGGTGCGCCACACCCCAACCAGCATCCCCAACCATGTAAAACTACCTCATGCCCTTGCGAGTCCACCGCTATCTCATCCCCTTAGCGGCCTTCCTCGCAATTCTCCCCCTTCTCCTCAGCGGCCCGTCCTGCGGACACGACTTCGACTTCCACATCGTCTCGTGGCTCGAAGCCGCCGCCCAGTACGCGCACGGCACCTACCCCCAGTGGGCCTACACCCCCGCCTGGAACGCCGGTGAACCCCGCTTCCTCTTCTACCCTCCCATCTCATGGACCCTGGGTGCCCTCCTCACCCTCGCGCTCCCTATCGCCTTCGTCCCCGCTGCCTACACCTGGGTCGCCCTCACCCTTGCCGGCTTCACCGCCCATCGTCTTGCAAGCAGCTACTCCACCCCACAAGGCGCCGCCTTCGCCGCGATCCTCTACCTCGCCAACCCTTATATGCTCTTCACCGCTTACGAGCGCTCCGCCTTCGCCGAACTCCTCGCTGTCGCGTTCCTCCCCCTGCTCTTCCAGGCCGCCCTCGCCTCCCGCGCCAAAATCATACCGATCGCCATTCCCATCGCCCTCCTCTGGCTCACCAACGTTCCCGCCGCCGTCATGGCCAGCTACGCTCTCGCGGTCCTTACCATCACTCGTCTCCTCTTGCCAGCCACCAAGCCGGGTGCCCAAGGTATCGCATCTGAAACCTCGGTTTCAACCAGCCCCAGATCCACCCGCTTCCACCTGGCCCTCACCACAACCATTGCCACCGCCCTGGGCATTCTCGTCGCCGCCTTTTACATCCTCCCCGCCGCCATCGAGCGCAAGTTCGTCCAGATCGACATGGCCGTCATCCCCAGCCTCCGCCCCGCCGACCACTTCCTCTTTCACCGCACCGGCGGCAGCACCCCCGACGACCTCTTCCACGACACCGTGGTCCGGACCGCCTCCCTTGTAGCCCTGACCCTCCTCGCCTTGATCGCCGCAGCCTTGTACGCCCCAGGAAAGCCTCCGTGCCCCATTCATCGCCGCCCCATCACGATGAGCGGGCCAATCCCGAGCCTCATCTCCACCCCCCGCACCACCCTCATCCCCCTGACCCTCCTCATCGCCTTCCTCCTGATCCCCCTATCTCTCCCTCTCTGGAACCACGTTCCCGAACTCTCCTTGCTCCAGTTCCCCTGGCGCCTCACCGCCCTCCTGGCCACCATCCTCCTCGTCCTTGCAGCGAACGCCTTCACCCGCCTCCCCACCCTTCCAGCCCTCACCCCAATCCTCCTCGCATGCATCCTCATCGCTCCCGCCTACACCCTCTTCCACCAGACCTGTAACGCCTTCGACACCCCCACCGCCATCGCAGGCGTCTTCCACTCCCAACTTGGCTTTGAAGGCACAGACGAGTACACCCCCATCGGCGCCGACTCCGACTCCCTCCACCCCGAAAACCCACCCTTCTGGTACACCTGCAGCCCACCCCCCGGAGAGGCAGACGCCGCCATCAACCTCCCCCCATCCCCCAACTCCAACGGCGGTCCCCTCCCCAACCACTTCACGCTCAATCTTCCCTGCGCTACCTCCGTCATCCTCAACCGCCGTCAGTTCCCCGCCTGGCAGATCAACCTCAACGGCCACCCCATCACTCCCAAAACCCCCGAGCGCGACGATGGCCTCATCACTCTCGCCCTCCCCGCCGGCCCCGACACCATCGACCTCACCGACACCCGCTCCACCCCCCAACT
>JAYVDT010000161.1:0-1786 GCA_043749265.1 Rhodanobacteraceae bacterium
GATCACTTCATCCGCACCAAGATCCGCCCGATGTTCATCAAGTGGAACCCCGCCGGCGACCCCGCGGAGATCTCTGAGTTGATCGAGACGGCGCTCGAAACCTACCGTGCCGAGTACGCTGCCTACTACACCCGGCATGCGGTGCCGGACTCTCCTGCGGCACGCGATGCCAGCCCTACGGTGGTGCTGATTCCGGGCGTCGGCATGTTCAGCTTCGGCAAGAACAAGCCGGAGTCGCGCATCACGGGCGAGTTTTACATCAACGCGATTGGCGTGATGCAGGGCGCGGGCGCGCTGGGTGCAAACCAGAACTGCGGAGACATTCCACAGGCCGGTCCCGCCGCCGTGGCGAGTGAGTTCACCGCGCATGCCAACTACGTCGCTTTGCCGCCCAGCGAGGCGTTCCGCATTGAATACTGGAAGCTCGAAGAGGCCAAGATTCGCCGGCAGCCGCCGGAGAAGGAACTGAGTCGCCGGGTGGCGCTGATCGTCGGCGGTGGCGGCGGCATTGGCCGCGAAGTGGCGCTGCTGGCGGCGGAGCGTGGAGCCCACGTGGTAGTTGCAGACCGCGATGCTGCGAGCGCCCAGAACGTAGCGGAAGAGGTCGCGAAGCTTGCGGGCAAGGAAGCCGTGACCTTTGTCTCCATCGACATCCGTAGCCGCGATGCGATCAAGGCTGCGCTGGCTGCGACGGTGAAGCAGTTCGGCGGCATCGACATTGTGATCAACACGGCGGCGATGTTCCCATCGTCGCCCGATGGCATCATCTCCGATGCGCTGTGGGCGCTGACGCTTGAGGTGAATGTAACCGCTAATTATCTGCTCGCGGACGAGGCTTACAAGATTTTTATCGAGCAGGGCATCGACGTGAGCGTAGTGCTGACGAGCTCTGCGAATGCAGTTGTCGCGAAGCGTGGCACCGAGGCTTACGACGTGAGCAAGGCAGCTTTGAGCCACCTGGTGCGCGAGCTCGCGGTGACTTATGCGCCGCTGGTGAAGGTGAACGGGATCAGCCCAGCGACTGTCGTCAAGGGTTCGACGATGTTTCCTCGCGACCGCGTGATTGCATCGCTCAAGAAATACAATCTGGCGTTTGACGCGGCGGACACGGATGATGGTCTGCGCAACGTGCTCGCGGGCTTCTATGCCATGCGCACGTTGACGCATAAACCCATTGACCCGAGGGACTGCGCGCAGGCGATTCTGTTTCTTGCCGGGCCGCTGACGCCTTGTACGACGGGCCACTTGATTCCGGTCGATGGTGGGTTGGTTGAGGCGTATCTGCGGTGAGTACGGCTGGGGCGTATTCGCGAAAAGCCCTCGTAGCCGTGGATCTGGGGGCCGAGAGCTGTCGCATCTCCCTGTTGCGCTGGCCTGACCGCGAGCCGCACATCACGCTGGTGCATCGGTTTGCGCATGCACCGAGGGACGTTGACGACTCGCTGCGCTGGAGCCTGGCGACGATTGAAGCGGGTGTGGAGGAAGGGCTGCGGCGCTGCTCGAAGATCGCAACTGAAGGTATCGCTTCGATTGCCGTGGATGGCTGGGCGGTGGATTATGTGCGGCTGGACCATGAAGGCCGGGCGCTGGATGATCCTTTCTGCTATCGCGATCTGCGTACGCTGGCAGCGGAAGATGCCCTGCATGAACGTATGACGGCCCAGCAGATGCGCGACGTCACGGCGGTGGCGCCGATGCGCATCAATACGCTTTATCAACAGCATGCGGACCGTTTGGCGAACCTGCCGGCGGGGGACGGCTGGCTGAATCTGCCGGAGTATATTTT
>JAYVDT010000162.1:0-6217 GCA_043749265.1 Rhodanobacteraceae bacterium
ACCGCGTCTTCTGAGGGGTAAGCGGGAATCCCCGAAGCGGGCATCAGGCTCTTGATCGCGCCATCGTTCTTGTACGGAGAGGGCCGATTGAACTGATACTTGTAATACCAGGCCGACTTCAGGGCTTCAAACTGTGCAATTGAAACGTAGCTATACGCGCGGGCCGCATAGGGGGGGGTGCTGAAGGGATATTGCGGATTCGCAAAGGGATTGCCCGGGTTCGGCGAAGGATAGCTGCCGTCGGGGTTAGGTGAAGGCGGAAGATCCTGACGTGCAACCAGTTCGCGGAGGATCTCATTCCAGCGCAGCGCGCCACCGGCGCTCCAGTAGGTAATGGCGGCCTGCTGGTCGGACGTAATGGAGTCCTGCGCGACTTTGATCGCATTGAGCTCCGAGAGATACGCGGGGTCCGTGATAGGGACCGGAGCGGCAACCGAAATCTGAGTAGGACCGGACAGAACGATCATCTTCCAGTTGCCGGCATTCGCGTCGGCTGTTGCGGGAGTCACCGGAGTAAGAGACTCGGTGGAGGGGATGGACTTGGTGCAGCCCAGAACCGTGCAGGCAAGCAGCAACGTTATTGGAAGACAAAGGTATAGGGGAGCATGGTGAGAGTTCATCGTGTTATCGCTCGCTTGTTGAAGTCGAAGGTGTAGAGGAAGCCCATAGTGAAGTTGTTGGCCTGTCCGACGTTGCGGCCGTCGAAGGTATTGCTGTACAGGAACCAGTACTGCATATCGTTGAGGCGGGGCAGGGGATAGGTGAGCGTCGCGCTGATCTTGGAAAAGTTGGCGCGATTGGAGACGAAGGGGACGTCCTGACGGCGGATATCCCCACCTCCCCGGCTTTGCTGCTGGCTGAAGGCGGCGGTCAGGGTGGCGTCGTTTTTGCGGTAGCCCGCACTCACGATGTAGTCGAATTGATTAGGCATTGCCACCTGATTGCTGAAGTAAAGCTTGTTATTGGTGTAATAGGAGGCTCGGTCCAGCGTCACATTGCCACGGAGCGTGTAGGACGTCGAACCGTTCAGGTAAAGGCCATTCCTGCCCAGATAGTTGAGCGTTGCGCGGCCGGAGATTCGCTTGCTATGGGTGCCAATGGACACCGGTGCGTCATCCGGTGTGTAGTTGGTCATCGGTATCGCGCCCGAGAGTACGGCGAAGGCGCGTATTGCACCCATCTCCCGCACCGGAACGCTGACCACCTTGTACTTCGCGCCAAACGTCACATCCTGAAAGCCGGACTGGCCGTGCAGCACTCCCTTGCTGGCAGAGGTGTAGACGTAGGGCACATTTACCAGCAGATCAAAATGGTCCGTGACACCGTAGTTGCCGATGTACTGGACACTGCGGGTGGTGATCGTGCCGATGTTGCCATTAACGCGGTTCGTCGAGCCTTCCCAATAGTGGTCCCAGTAGTCGTAGCTGTAGAACACACCGGTGCAATACTTGAGCTTGGACAACATGATGCCGTCGTCGAAGGTCTGGGCGCTGACCCTGGTGCCGGCCGCCGCGACGAGAATCAGGAAGACGGTTGCGGTGATTCGCCCGCATCCGCGTATCGCCTGCGTTATGTTGTTGGCGATCATCTTCGTAGAACTCATGAGAACCTATCCTTTGAGCAGTTCATCCGGCTTGAGCCATGGCAAGCCGACTATCTCCTGACAATCTTGCCGGGAAAGTATTTTGAAACCTGCAAACTGACTCTGTTGACTCTTCGAGACTATAGGGACCAGCGCGAGTTGCTGTCTTCGCCCAAACGAATGGCTTTCATATCCATCGAAAGGTGGAGGCCCATTTGAATTGCATGTAGTTGCAAAGCGCGAAGCAACCGGTTAGCGTGACATCATTCCGCATGACATGTTGAACATCTTCTACAAACGGTTCACGCTAGCAGCCATGATGGCTGGGCTGACGTGCATGCCCATCGAGCATGGTCGCGCGCAGGCGCCCGCACCACTGCAACATCAGAGTTGGTCGACCGGGCAAGGGCTGCCCCAGAGCAGCGTGCATCAGATCCTGCAATCGCAGGATGGATACCTGTGGCTCGCGACCGAGGGTGGTGTAGTTCGCTACGACGGTGCGTCCTTCAAGGTCTTCAGCCACGAAACGGATCCGAGCTTCACAAGCAACGACGTAACTTCACTCGCGCAGGACCGTGCTGGCAACCTTTGGTTTGGCACGGCAGATGGTCTCGTTCGCGATGCCAATGGACAATTTCGCCGCTTTAGCGAAAGCGATGGCATGCCCTCGTCATCCATCCTATCGATCGCAGCTTCAAATGACGGTTCGGTCCTTATCCTGACTGCAGATGGCCTCGTACGCTTCGATGGTTCGCAATTCAAGCCGGTAGAAGCTGTGCTTTCCCCCGTCAATCAACTTGTACAGCAAGCAGATGGAAGCGTAATCCTGGCGACGGCCCGAGGGCTGATGCGCGCTTGGAATGGTCAGTTTCAACCCCTGGTTACGTCAGTATCCCCGCCCGCTGCAAGGCTCAGTGGTGCACTGACGGGGCAAAACGGAGAGGTCTGGCTCTGGAATGAACATGAAGTTCTCGTCACCGGCCCAGGCAAACAGTCCGCGTGGCGCGTCGGCACGGATCTCCCCGGTGCGCGGGTGCAGGCGCTTTTCCTCGATCATCTGGGAGCGGCGTGGGTTGGAACCAATCGTGGTCTCGTGATGCTCCGGCCATCCTCCCAGTCACCAAAGCCGATTCCGGCGCTCGGCGTCAATTCGATTCTGTCCGTCATGGAAGACTCTGAGCACAATCTCTGGATCGGCACCGAGACCTCTGGCCTCCATGCCTTGCGCCCGCGAAAGTTTCGCGAGGAGCCAGCGCTTGCCGATGACGAGGTGAGTTGCATCGTTCAGGCGACCGACGGTTCTATGTGGATTGGAACGAAAGATGACGGCCTGCACCGTCTCCGGCCAGGTTCTGCCGGGACCCAACTTGACCGACCCGCTCCCAACAGCGCGCTTACCAGTCCTGTCATCCTCTCCCTGGCACCTGGGCTTCACGGGGACGTGTGGGCGGGCACGCCGGACGGTCTTACACATGTCGAAGCCACCGGAAAGACAACCCGCTATACCTCTTCCGACGGCCTCCCGGACGATCTCATTCGCTCGCTCCTCTTCCTCCCGAACGGAACGCTCTGGGTTGGAACACGTCATGGTCTCGCCCATCTTCAGGCCGGCCACTTCGACGTCTTGACGCAGGCAAACGGCCTCGGCAGCGACCTTATCGGAACCCTCTTTGAGTCCAATGGACCCGATTCCAGCAAGTTCAACCGCAATCATGAGTCGACGCACGAGCTTTGGATCGCGACTCTGGCCGGCTTGTCCGTCCTGAGCGACGGTGTTTTCAAAAACTTCACTCGTGCCGATGGCCTCCAGAGTAACCTCGTCACCGGCGTTGCCACAGACGGTGCAAACAGGCTCTGGGTCTCCACACGCGATGCAGGCCTCTTCCTCTTTGAGGGCCATCGCTTCTTGTCCATCGCCGCGAAGGGCGTACCCCACGAGATCTTCAGCATCCTTGCAGACCAGCAAGGATTCCTCTGGCTGCGCGGCCGTCACGGTGTCCTTAGGGTATCGGACGAAGAACTGGCCCGTTGCGCCACACAAACCCCCTGTCAGCCCGGCTTCGGTGTCTATGGCGTCGAAGATCGCATGCCGAGTGAGGAAATAGTGGCAAACGGCGACCCCTCCGCCTGGCGTACGACGAACGGTGAACTTTGGTTTGCCACCCGAAAGGGCGTTGCAATCGCTGATCCAGCGGCTTTGCCACTGAACCTCGTCCCTCCGCCCGTCGTGATCGAACACTTCCTTGCCGATACCGAGGAGGTGCCGGTCGGATCTGGACTCCAGACAATTCCCAGCGGCCACGCGCGCTATACCTTTGACTTCGCAGGGCTCAGCTATACCGTCCCTTCAAAGGTGCTCTACCGCTCCAGGCTTGAGGGCTTTGACCAGGTTTGGAGCAATGCGTCGAGTCGTAGGAGTGCCTCCTACACCAACCTTCCACCCGGCCGATATACCTTCCGGGTTCAGGCCGCGAATAACGATGGCCTCTGGAACGACGTTGGCGCGAAGGTCAGGTTTCGGATCTTGCCTCCCATCTACCGGCGATGGTGGTTCGTGCTCGCAATGCTTCTTATCTTTGGAGCCCTCTTGGTCCTCATCTACCGCTTGCGCGTCAGAAGGTTGCAAGTAAGCTTTGACGCCGTACTCGCGGAGCGAAACAGAATAGCCCGTGAGATTCACGACACCCTTGCGCAGGACTTTGTTGGTGTCTCCCTCCAACTAGATCTGGTTACGCAACTATTGGCGCGAGACAGTTTGCAGGAGGCCACCACGCAACTCAAGGCGACGCGCAATCTCGTCAAAGCTGGTCTTGAAGAAGCCCGTCAGAGCATCTGGAATCTGCGTGCCAACTCTGCTCAAGACAGCCTCCCCACCCGTCTGACAGCCCTGGCGCAGCGTTTCTCTACGGGGGACATCGTCCTCAAGACAAGAATCGGCGGTGCGTACCGCACGCTGCCACCCTCGCTTGAGGCGGAAGTGCTGCGCATCCTGCAGGAGATTCTCTCTAACGCACAGAGACATGCCGCAGCGACAGTCATACTTGTTCAGCTTATGTACGGGCAGGATAAGCTCGTGGTTAAAGTCGAAGACGATGGCTGCGGCTTTTCCGTGGCGGAAGCCACCGCCAAACCGGGTCACTTCGGTCTGCAAGGCATGCGTGAGCGGGCAGTATCCCTCGGGGCTGACCTGAATCTCAGGAGCAGCCCAGGGGAGGGAACTACCGTGGAACTTGTCGTTCCGGTCACTGGCAGGAAAGGTTCGCAAAGATGACAGAACGCATTCGAGTCATGCTGGTCGAGGATCATGCAGTCGTTCGTCAAGGACTGATCGCTCTCCTGACGACCCTTCCGGACATCGAAATTGTCGGTTCAGCAAGCGACGGCCTGGAGGCCATAGAGCTCTTTTCAAAATATAAACCCGACGTCACGCTCATGGATCTGCAACTGCCGAAAGTCGGCGGCGTGGAGGCCATCATGCGGATTCGGGCAAGCTATCCATCCGCCCGCTTTATCGTGCTCACCACCTTTGATGGCGATGAGGATATCTTCCGTGCGATGCAGGCCGGCGCAAAGGCCTACCTGCTGAAGGGAAGCGACCTTGAAGAACTTCTAACGACGATCCGCACTGTATTTATGGGAAAGGGCCGAATTCCTTACGCCATCGCGGAAAAGCTCGCCGAGCGCGTCAGCGGCCAGCAACTCACGGCGAGAGAACTTGGGACGCTGGAGCGCATCGTCGCCGGTCGGTCCAACAAGGAAATTGCTGCCGACCTGAACATCTCGGAGGCCACCGTCAAGTCACATGTCAACAGTCTGCTCGGCAAGCTGGGTGCCGAGGACCGGACGCAAGCCGCTATAATCGGCCTGCAACGGGGCTTTGTTCGCCTCCCCTGATCGCCTATGAGACGCCTCCTCGCACTTTTCCTGGTCCTCTGCTCTTTCTCCACAGGCTGCCTCGCGCAGACAAAAGGAGTCTGGCGCACCGCCACGCCTGCCGAACTTGAGACCGTTTTACCGGCCCGCGCTGCGGTCGATAAAGAGCGTATCGAATCCGAAATGCGAACGGCCTCCGGCATCATCAACGATCACGGCCAGATCATCGCCTCGGTTGTGCTGATAACCGCCGGCTATGCTGCAGAGGGAAAATACTCGCACTACTTCCTCATCCAGCGCCCAATGACGCTTGGAGACAAACTTGAGCTGTCTACGGGCGCGTACGTCATCGGCTGGACCCGCTCGGAAAGCGGCTTGATGGTCCACATCTTCGATGCCGCAACCGTCAAGGAGCGAGGCGCTGTACTTGCTCGGCCGATTCCCCAGCCAAAACGAGTTGAAAGCTTTCGGATCTGGCCGCCTGACGAGCAGCAATACATTCAGATTGGGCGCTACATGCTTCCCTACAGGATCGGCAAATGACCGATGCACCGCATACAGGTTCACTTATCCCTCATTTCCATCCAAGAGTCCATCGAAAGGTGGAGATTCTTTCATCAAGAAGATGGATGGCAAGCCGGATTGCACGCCTTACTCTAAAAAAAGATTTCGCGTCACTCCTCCCGCGCCCTCGCAAAGGGCGCGTTCTTTTGCATGGCGCACCTTCATTGCAGACGTGCAAAAATCTGGCGTCGAGCCGAG
>JAYVDT010000163.1:0-6212 GCA_043749265.1 Rhodanobacteraceae bacterium
TAGGTGCCGCTTTGCCCTGCACTGGCCTCGCAGATCTGGTTTCACAGCCGTTGCCGGCGCCGCTGGCTTCCTTGCCGTCCCGTGCGATCCTGCTACCCGTTGCCTATTCCGATGTAACGCTTGCGCCCGGTGCCCCGGAAAAGCAGCGCACCGATACCCTTGCCGTGCTGCTTTCGCTTACCGATGATGAATTGTTGAAGCCTTACCGCGCTCGGTCTGGCAAAGCGGCGCCAGGCGCTGCAATCGGCGGTTGGTACGATGCGCACGCCTATTGTCCGGGCCATACTTTCGGGCAGTGGCTCTCAGCCTTTTCTCGCTCAACCTCCATTGATGGTTCACAAGCCACCCGGGCACGCGTCAACACCCTAGTCAAAGGGCTTGCCGACTCATTTGATAGCAAGGGAAGCTTCTTTGGCGGAGACAATCGCTTTCCCGCTTACACCTTGGAAAAACTGAACTGCGGCTTGATCGACGCTCTGGAGTTTGCCCAGGATCCTGATGCCGCGGACGTTTTGCACCGGATCAACGTGCTCGCGCAGCCCTATCTTCCAGAGAAGGCTTTGTCGCGCGCTGAGCAGCGCAAACGCTCCACGAGGGATGCGACCTACTCCTACGATGAAAGCTATACGCTGCCTGAGAATTACTTTCTTGCCTACCAGCGAACGGGCGATCCCTACTACCGCGATCTTGCGCTTAAATTCATGCACACCAGCTTCCTTGAGCCTCTCGCACAAGGGGAGAACGTACTGCCTGGCCTGCATGCCTATAGCCATCTCAACGCCTTGAATTCTGCCGCGCAGGCCTTTCTGATGACGGGCGACCAGAAGTCGCTTGCGGCCGCCGTGAATGGTTTTGCGTTCGTCCAGCAGCAAAGCTTCGCTAGTGGAGGATGGGGGCCCGATGAGGCGTTCGTCACGCCTGGCCGGGGAGAACTGGCGCAAAGCCTTCGCGGGACGAACAGCTCCTTTGAAACCCCATGCGGAGCTTATGGACACTTCAAGATCACGCGTTCATTGCTCTCCATTACCGGGGACGGACGATACGGCGACTCCATGGAAGCAGTGATGCTCAACACCATCCTTGGCTCGCTGCCGTTGCAAGCAGATGGTCACTCCTTCTACTATTCCGACTACAATCTGCAAGCCCGGAAGGTTTATCACGGCGACAAATGGCCTTGCTGCTCCGGTACGCTTGCTCAAGCCACCGCTGACTACCGCATCAACGCTTATCTACGTGGGAGACGGGGACTTTACATCAATCTCTACACGCCCTCCACGGTGCGTTACAGTGAACGCGGCGTGAAGATAGAGATTGAGCAGAGCGGCCCATATCCCTTTACGGATATGGTTCCATTCGAGGTGCGGCCGGCTCACGCCGCACAATTTGCGATCTCGTTTCGCATTCCGCAGTGGGCCGGAAGCGGTGTGCGAGCCACACTGAATGGAACCCCGTTCACGCTTCCCATGCCAATTAAAGGCTTCAGCACGGTAAAGCGTCGCTGGCACCCTGGCGACCGGCTCTCACTTCATCTCCCGATGACGTTGCGCACCCAGCCGATTGATGCTGAAACCCCCGGCACGGTAGCCCTGATGCTTGGTCCGATGTTGCTTTATGGGCTCGGTCCTGCCGCTCCAGTTACTGAGAAGGCGCTTCTCGCGGCGCACCAGGTGGATGAGAGTCATTGGAGCGTGGAAACCGCAACCGGAGAACGCATCTTCACCTCGTTCGCGCAGGTGGGCGGCGCAACTTACAGTGCGTATCACCGGCTCCTGGCTTAAAGCCAAACGCAAGTCCGACGCGAAGACTTTTATTGATCCGTTGTCCGTGATGACCCTGCCAAGGAAAGCAGGAATCCGGCTCCTGCACTCGCCACCTCCGCAAGGGTGGCCTTGACCCGCTGCGCTTGCACATCTGGCGAACTGACATGAAGCTACCAGCGGCTATAGCAATCGATTCTGATGCACTGATGTGGACGGTCTAGGGCCTGGCGGAGTTCGTAATTTCAGATTGTGCCGGCGCGGTCTCGGTGCCGTTCAGTTTGCGCCAGTCGGCAGCCTGGCGTGCATTTTTCGCGTCATCACTGTCGCGCAGACGGTTGTAGGCAGCAAGGGTACGAGCCGCATCCTCAGGGCGATGCATCTTGCGGTAGAGCCTCGACAGCTCGTAATAAGACCGCTTGCCCAACTCACCTTTGGGGTCGCTTTGCGCAGTCTTTTCCAGCCACGTAACAGCTTCCGATTCGTTATTGCTTTCAGCCAGGCCGCGGCCCAGGTAGTACTCAGCGGTCGGCGACGGGGCATAATTTTTCAGCATGGCCTCGAGCAGCAGAACCCCCGCGGCGTAGTCGCCACGGTCAATGTCTGTGCTACCCAGGTTGTACATGGCGATCGGATTTCGCGGGGCCAAAGCCAGCTCCTGAGCATAAGCCTGCCCGGCTGATTCAAGCTCGTTAAGCCGGCGATAGGCATCGCCAAGCCCTTCGTAGACGTCCGGATTATTCTTCTCCCGGTTCAATGCAGCCTGGTATTCGGCGACGGCTTCACGGTCCTTGTTTTCACTAACCAGCAGCTCCGCCCGTACCTTGTGCACCTGCCAGGAGTCTGGGTTGACCCTGGCCATACGGCTATAGCTTTCCGCAGCAACCTGGCTGTGAGCTCGACCTCGATACTCCAGCAGGGTCAGGTCATCCGGAGCGAGCTCTAAAGCGGCGTCGAACGGCCCGGTCGCAAGTTCCGGATGGCCGGACGCAAGCTCCACAATGCCCAGCCATGACAAAGCTTCGCGGTTCTTTGGCGATTGCGCGAGCTCCTCGTGCAATTGGCTTACGGCGTCCTGATTGCGACCAGTCTGGTAAAGAAAAACACCCAGAAACATGTGTCCGGATTCAAGATGCGGATTGAGCGCAAGGGCTTGCTTCAGTGACTCGATCGCCTCCGCGCTCTTTCCTTCGCGACCCAGCACAAGGCCCAGGTCCAGATGGGCTTCGGCCAGCGTGGGGTCAAGGCGTACGGCTTTGCGAAACTCACGTTCGGCTTCTGCGGGCCGGCCTTCGCGCAAAGCTGTGGCCCCATGCTGAAACGCAAGCTGAACTTCAGCCGACTGAGCCTGCAGTCTCGTTGGGGATAGCAAGAGGATCCAGACGGCAATGAGCATGGCTGCGATAGGACGATGTGGTTTGATCATGACGTTGCGCGCTAAGTATGCGTTTCAAAGCTACCCGTGTAAAGGCTTACATGAATCATGTATCGTGTGGTGATTAATGCATCTTGCAATACGGGAAGGCTTTCTTGATGAAAATCGTAAGTACGATCTGTGCCCTTGCACTTCCACTCGCTTTGGTTACCGCCTCCGCAGTATATGCTCAGCAGCCGGTCGAACGCTGGCCCGAGGCACGTGCCAATGCGTGGTACGCCCAGCAACCGTGGCTGGTAGGCGCAAATTACATCCCGTCGAATGCCATCAATGAGTTACAGATGTTCCAGGCCGCTACCTTCGACCCCGCAACCAATGATCATGAGCTTGGTCTGGCTGAATCGATCGGGATGAACACAGTGCGCGTATTTCTTCAAGATCAGCTTTGGCAGCAGGATTCTGAAGGATTCAAACGGCGATTGGATACGTTTCTGGAAATCGCGGCCAAGCACCATATCCGACCGTTGCTGGTGCTATTTGACTCCTGCTGGGAGACAGACCCGCACCTGGGCCCGCAACATCCGCCCATCCCAGGTGTACACAATTCCGGTTGGGTTCAGAGCCCAGGGAAAGCGCGCCTGATGAATCCCGCAGTTGAGCCGGAACTGAAGGCCTACGTGGTTGGGGTGGTGGGCGCGTTTGCCAACGATCCACGCATCTTGGGCTGGGATATCTGGAACGAGCCCGATAACCGCGGAGGCGACAAGGAAGAGGATGCTGGTGCCAAGGTAAAGCGTGTGGATGAGCTACTGCCGAAAGCCTTTGTATGGGCACGCTCCGCTCATCCAACACAGCCGTTGACCAGCGGCGTCTGGACCGGCAATTGGTCTGACCCAAGTAAGCAAAGCGAAACGACCAAAATTCAGCTGTCCCAATCGGACGTCATCTCCTTTCACAACTATGACTGGCCTGAAGGCTTCACCGCCCGCATTGAAGAGTTGATGCCGCTGCACCGTCCACTGCTGTGCACGGAATATATGGCGCGTGGGGCTGGATCCACCTTTGATGGCAGCCTACCCATCGCCAAGAAGTACCACGTTGCTGCGATCAACTGGGGCCTGGTCGCCGGTCTGACGCAAACCTACCTGCCGTGGGATTCCTGGCAGCGTCCCTACGTGCTGGTTCAGCCCACCGTCTGGTTTCATGAGGTGTTCCGGCAGGATGGCACGCCCTACCGCCAGCGTGAAGTTGACCTGATCAAGCAACAGACGGGGCGCGGCTCAGCTACGCCAGGTCAGGCCTCTTTGGCGGAGGGTCAATTCGCAAGGTAGAACACAGCGCAATGAAGCTCTGACGGGGCCGGCACCTGGCTTACGACCGGGCTGCCGCTGAGTGGGCAGTCGCCCAAGGAGTTTTCCGCATATTGGGTCTGCTCGGGCTACTGAGAGAATGCGGCAGCTGAATCTGAAGTCGCGTGCCGAACATATTAGCGGCGATCAGATCGGTACGGAGTGTGCTGGCGAATTGGCTTGACAGGTCCAACCAACTGTCACTAAGATTCGGCGGTCGTTCAAACTGCAACCGCTTACATCGCAGCTTGTGATCCGGCCTGGCAGACACCTAGGGCAGATACGGATCACACATGCCCTGCCAATGTTGCCTAGCAGGCGTTTGAGAGGCACTGAAGAGATCAGAATTGTGCACTGGAGGCTTCATGAAATCATCACTGCTGGCACTGCGCTGGCTCGCAATGCTGCTCCTTCTAATTTTTGGATCGTCAGTCACCTACGGGCAGACGAATAACGGACAGCTCGCCGGCAATGTGCTCGACCCGTCCGGCGCTTCTATCCCCAACGTGAAGATCACGGCCAAAAGCCAGGATACCGGCTCGGTTTACGACGCCGTATCTACCGGCAATGGGAGTTACAGGTTCCCTTCCATCAAGCTGGGCCTGTACACTCTAACGGCCACCGCACCGGGTTTCAAGTCCAGCGTTATCGCAGGCGTCGAAGTCCAGATCGCGACCGTAGCCGCCCTCGATATTACGCTTTCACTTGGCGACGTCAATGAGACGGTGACTGTCAATGACAGCGCGCCGCAAGTTGAGACGCAGTCGTCGGAAGTCGGCGGCACGATTTCCACACGGGACATCGTCGACCTTCCGCTGGCTCTCGGTGGCGTCGGCGCCATGCGTTCCGCTGAAGGCTTCGTGTTCCTGATCCCCGGAACAGCTGGACCTGGAACCGCCAACAGCAATAACGGCATCTTCGTATCCAAGATTGGTGGCGGTCAGAACTTCGGTGCTGAAGTTCTTCTGGACGGCGCGAGCACTACCCGTTCAGAAAACGGTTCCTCCTTCGACGAAGAAGGTCCTTCCGTGGAAGCTTTTTCGGAGTTCAAAGTAACTACTTCAACACCTGCGGCAGAGTACGGGCGTACCACGGGCGGCGTAGAAAACTTTGCCATCAAATCTGGTAGCAACAACTTTCACGGCACTGGCTATGACATCTTCCGCAATGAAGCTCTGGATGCAAACGGCTGGTTTTCCAACGGCAACAAGGCGTACTACAACTCGGTTGGAAACCCCACCAGGGCGGCGACTTACAAGCGGCCGAGCGACAAGCAGAACGACTTCGGCGGCACCTTCGGTGGACCTTTCTCGATTCCCCATTTTTACAACGGAAAAGACCGTACCTTCTTTTTCTTTGCTTGGGAGCAGTACCGGCGAAGCGCCGGCGGTACCGCAACTTCCACCGTGCCTACTCTGGCTGAACGCGCCGGCAACTTTGCCGATCGCTTTGTCCTTGGCAACAATGGCCAGCCACAGGCGACCGGCCAAATCAATCCTTGTGATGGAACGGCCATCCTTCAGGGCCAGATCTTCGACCCCTCGACCACTCGCACCGTGAACGGCCAGCAGTGCCGCACCGCATTTGCCAACAACGCAATTCCAAGCGCCAGCTTCAGCCCTGTGTCACAGAAACTGCTGGCACTGTATCCGTTGCCCACCAGTCCCGCGCTGGGTGGGAACTACTCGCTTCAGTCCTCCTCTCCCGTCAACAATACGACCTACACCATCC
>JAYVDT010000164.1:0-1782 GCA_043749265.1 Rhodanobacteraceae bacterium
TGGCTGCGTGGCTATATGTGGAGTGGGACATGAGGGGACTCCTTCAGGTGGGCCTCGGTGGCTGGGGCATTGGCTGGGTCATTGGCTGAGGCAATGGAGCGATGGACGGCGTAAAGCATGTGGGCAGCGGTGAGGCATTGCGCCAGACCGAATGCGGCGAGATAGCCGTAGATGAGCCAAGCGATATCCCTCTGGATCAGATTGTTGCGGTACCCGATCTCTGCGATCGCGTATCCGATACCGCAGAGAAGAGCAACAGCCGCAGCAGAGTAGTTCCACAATGACGTGCCCTTGATGAGGGCATGTTTGGCAACCATGTACTCACCGACCGCCGCTAAGATTGCCTGAGTTGCGATGAGGGGCAGGAACCAATGGAGTTGGATGTGCCCGTAGACGGCAAACAGGAGCAAAAGCCCGACCGTGAGACCTGCTACACCCTGGATGCGGAGGGCGACCTTTGCGAGCCGGGAGGTGGCGTTAAAACTCATGACAAGAACAATTGAGCTGTCCATGACTGCGTAGCAGCCCAGATATAGAACCGAAAAGACGATGGCCAGCGGAAGGAGCAGAAGGGTGTTTGTCATGTCCGGAACTACCATCACCGCGCTGCCCACAAGTGTTGCGAGAAGGCCACGCATCATGGTTGCAACCCAGAAGTGAACATCATTCTTCATAAGACCCCTCCCGACATCACATACGCCTATCTACATGGTGTGCGCTACTTCCCCGTCTCTCTGTGACCGCCGTCACTTACATTTACGAATGCTTCACTTCAGGCTTATAAGGTTGATCGATTGCCATAAGTAGCCTTCAGCCTGAACCCGGTTACATAAAGTTGTCAACGATTGCGATCGGTAGGACTCTCCAAGAGTTGTGTGATGGCCGTCAGACAGCCGTGGGAAACCAAACACAACACCCTTGGATGATTTAGTGATGCTTGCGCTGACGAAACGGAGTAAGAGATGGCTGTTATTGGTAACCAGGTCGGCCTCACTTTGGAACGGATGGTGCTGGCAACGGATTTTTCACCCTCGTCCCAGACTGCTACCGCGTACGCACGCCTTCTTGCGAGGCATTTCTCTTCACATCTCACCTTGGTCCACGTGGTGGATCTTGCTGTAGCTACAAAGTCTGAAGAGGCAGTGGCCAGTCTTGTCCCGGACGAAAGACGTCTTATTGGGATTGAAAAACTTGAACAAATGATGAATGAAATGATTTCAGATGGAGTTCACGCTACGGCGCAGACGCTGGAATCCCAGTCATCCGGCAGCGGCGATTGTGGGTTTATCCAATCAGTTGCACGCTGACATGATTGTGATGGAGAGCAACGCACGGCATGGGCTTGGCAAGCTATTTATTGGCTCATGCTCGGAAGGTGTAATCCGACATGCAAGTTGTCCCGTGATGACTGCCGGGCCCAAGGCAAAGCACCCTACTGGAAGATCAATCTGTTTTAATAGGGTTATTTTTGCAACGGACTTTGGGCAAGACGCTGCTGGGAAGGCTGCTGTGGCGGCAGCGATAGCCAAGGATGGACTGGCCCGGCTATATCTATGCCATGTTTCCAAAGACCCGGGAAAAGATATAGCTCTGACGGTTGAGCAACGGATACACTTTGAAGAAAGTCTCCAGAAGCTGATCCCCTCCTCGACCTATGAATACATTAGTCCGGAGTGCGTTGTAGATTACGGAGACTCAGCAGAACACATTCTTGACCTTGCGAAGAAAGCGAATGCTGATTTGATTGTTCTTGGTGCGACCCGCAGCTTGAGTTGGTTTACC
>JAYVDT010000165.1:0-1780 GCA_043749265.1 Rhodanobacteraceae bacterium
CTGAGTGCCTGAACCAAAATAGATTAAAATTAGAAACGGGCTACAAAGACGGTTTTTGAGAAGCAATCGGTTCAGAAACCAAGATTTCTAATTCTGAACAACTACTTAGTGTTACTTATTTGTCACGATGTCAACTCCTAGTTACCCTGCCCCGATTTTTCCAAGCAGGATCCCGATTCCGAAGACGATGCCGCCGCCGACAATCACCTGGAGAACCGTTTGAGCCAGCGGGGTCTTCATATAGCGGTAGCGGATGTAGGCGATGGCGACCAGCTCGACGACCACCACCCCGTAGGCGAGGTGCAGGGCAAGGGAGAGGAGTGGAATCAGGAAGGGAAGTGTGTGCAGCATTCCGCCAAGGGTCGTCGCTATACCGGTAATGGTGCCGCGGATCAGTGGGTTACCGCGCCCTGTCACTGCTCCGTCGTCGGAGAGCGCTTCAGAGAGGCCCATGCTGATGCCCGCTCCCACGGAGGCCGCTAGGCCGACGAAAAATGCACTGTGGGAGTTATGTGTTAGGCCCGCGGTCGCAAACAGAGGGGCCAAAGTGGAAACGGATCCATCCATGAGGCCCAGCAGGGCGGGCTGGACTTTTTGCAGGACAAACTCTGCTTCCCGGTCAGCGAGCGTGGCTGGGGTAGAATCATCTTGGTTTGCGGACATACGATGTAAGACTTTCTAAGTCGTTTTGGTAAGTCGTTTTGGTTGAGTTGTTGTTCCCGCTCACCGGCAGTGGCAAACATAGAAAATCCCCTGCTAGCGACCATGCGAACATGGTGGCTAAAGGGGATTTTCGCTTGACTGCCAGACTAGGATTCGAACCTAGGACCTACGCTTCCAGAGAGCGCCGTTCTACCAGCTGAACTATCTGGCACTATTTTTACGTAACTTTCTCAGTATACCACATCCTGCGCGTGTTTGTTACGCACAGGCCGAACGGATCAATTTAACCGGTATCAGCTTCCGCTAAAACAAGCAAAGATATAGTACCCGTCACTCCGCGCATTGTCAAGTTCATGCCGTGTTAGGGACAGGGCGAGAGCATCTAAAATGTAGGAGGTAGAGTAAATCTCTTAGCCGAACTGTCTCTTATCTTAATTGAGGAGCTTTTCGATGTCTATTGCCTCTTCTCCCGCCTCTGCGTGTGCCCTGCCACTCGCTGCACATTTTTCTCTTCTTCAGGATCCGCGCGTTGATCGCACCAAGCAGCATCTGCTGCTCGATATTGTGGTGATTGCCTTCTGTGCGGTTCTCTGCGGAGCCGAGGGCTGGGAAGATATGGAAGAGTTTGGACGCGCCAAACACGCCTGGCTCAAAGAAAGGCTGGAGCTGCCACTGCCAAACGGCATTCCTACCGATGATACTTTCCGCCGTTTGTTTGCCCGCCTCGACCCCGAGCAGTTTGGCCGCTGCTTCCTAAACTTCGCGCACAGTCTGCATACCTACACCAAAGGCGAAGTCATCGCCCTCGATGGCAAGGCCGTGCGACACAGCTTCGACGCTGCGACCGGGCAAACGGCTCTGCATTTGGTGAGTGCCTGGGCCACGGAGAGTGATTTAGCTCTGGGGCACGTCAAAGTAGACCGCAAAAGTAACGAGATCACCGCTATTCCCGCTTTGTTGAAGCTGCTCGACATCACCGGGTGCGTCATTACCATCGATGCGATGGGCTGCCAACGGGTCATTGCCAAACAGATTGTAGATAAGAAAGCCGATTACGTTCTTGCGCTCAAGGGTAACCAGAGCACTTTGCACGAGGACGTGAAGTCGTTTTTCGAGG
>JAYVDT010000166.1:0-1774 GCA_043749265.1 Rhodanobacteraceae bacterium
AAGCCGCCATCAGCAGAGGAAAGTTCCACGGGATAATCTGCGCTACTACACCAATCGGTTCCCGCACCGTGTACGACAAAAAGTCATGCCCCGCCGATAACGGAATCGTAGTCCCCAGCGTCTTCGTAGCCCACCCCGCCATATACCGAAACAAATCCACCGCCAGCGGCACATCCGCCACCCGAGCCACGGACACGGGCTTACCGTTATCCAGCGCCTCCAGCTCCGCAAACTCATCCGTATGCTGCTCCAGCAGGTCCGCCAGCTTCCACAGCAATTGCCCCCGCGCACTCGGGCTCATCGTATGCCACGGCCCTTGGTCAAACGCTCTCCGCGCCGCATGTACGGCCTTGTCCACATCCACGTGGTCCGCCTCCGGCACCTCGCAGATCACCTCGCCGGTCGCCGGGTTGTAAACAGGAAACGTCTTGCCGCTGGACGCACTCACAAATGCCCCATCGATCAGCATCCGGTGGTTCGAGACGGCAAACGCAGAAGCATGGGCACCCAGGCGTTGATCCAGTCCAGGGTGACGCGGGTCGGTAGCAGGCGAAGTAGCGAAAGTAGCCATATCGATTGTCCTTTTCTGCGTCTCTGTCCCCTCGCGTCAGCGTTGACAACCAGCGCACAGCAGGGCTTCCACGCGCCAAACGATACCACCGCCTCACCCCCCTTGTCGACAACCCACCAACCACACCTTAGCCTTGTAGAAAATCCGATCCCATCTCGCACAAACCCCCTAAAACCAGCCTTCCCTGTAAATCTTCAGCCCTCGCGTCACCACCACGGACATCCTGAACGAAACCTGTCGGCCCCATCGACGCAAGCGATCAAAGGATCTGCGTCAGCCTCGTAAGCATCCCTGAACTTTCCGTACCTTATTCTTTCTCAGCGCCGAAATCGCCGCGCTCGTGTCTCACGCCATAGAGGCGCTCCGATTCGACCCCCTCTCCTAAAGCAGGACGCAGGAAAGGACTGTCCACCGCACCAAGTTATGACAAATAGCCAGGTGCCTGACCAGGAACCGATGGCAGCGCTCCCCCATGCAAGTTAGAGGGTGTAAAGGGGTCTTAGCGCAACCAAGCATCGCCGTCGTATGGTCAATGCCGTGTTTTCATCTGTGCGATTGACGAGGGTAATGGAGGGCCACCGCGATCGCAAGCAGCGAAGCCCCAAAGGAGACGTAATTAGCTCCCTCCCAGATCTGATAGTGCGAGTGGACGAGGCGCAGTTCACCCAAACCGATGGGAACAAATGCAGCAGCTAACAAGAGTCCGCTATATGCGATCCATTCTTCTGCGCGGCCTTTCATTCGCAAAAACAAAGAAACAGCTACAAGCACTACCGCGAGCAGGCCGATCAATTGAAGAGGATGGTTGGTCGCTTTCGCTCCCCTTGAAAAGAGATGGAAGGGCTGATAAAAGATATGATCTGCTCGAGTCCAAAGATAAAAAATACCGTGGATGAGAAGTGTGAGCGGTAGCGAAATCGATAGGAACAATAACCCAGCCTTCGGTCGGAGGCGAAACAGACCAAGACAGAGAATAAGCAGCAGAATAATCATTGGCAGTCGAGAGGTAGCAAATGCAGCCGCAATCAGCGCCAGGAAGACCAGCCTGGGAGAGTTATCGATCCATTTCTCAGCAAGCAGACATAAGCATGCAAAGAAGATGGGAATGACAAAGATGTCATGTGCGACAAAACTTCCTTCAAGCAAAACTGGCTGCATGAGTACGAGGATCAGGACGAGCCCTGCGCTCGAAAATGACTGCAA
>JAYVDT010000167.1:0-1772 GCA_043749265.1 Rhodanobacteraceae bacterium
GGCACTTTTTTCAGGAGAGCCAGAGATCGGTAGGGGACAAAATGATCGTTGTTGCGGTGTTTGGGAATACGTAGGCCCTGGGACTCGCTCAGGATGACACGGTTTGAGTTGGGTTTGGAGGGATCGGTTCGTTGTCGGTGTAGGCTCTGGATTTCCAAGTAACGGGACGGTTTAGGAGTTGGCGGATCAGGGCGTACCACTGGATTAGAAGTAGAACGAGGATGCCGAAGGGGTGGAGTAGGGCGCTGCGGCGGTCTTGATGGAAGCTTCCGGTGGCCAGGATTCGGGGGAGCCAAGCGGCGGCGGCGGCGAGGGTGAACAGGAGGAGCTCGCAAGCAAAGAACCAAGGGGATCTGATGTGAATGTCGATGCCGTAGAAGCCCGAGAAGTAGTGAGCGAAGACAAATCCCGCGAGGACTAGGACCAGGATTGCGAAGGGAAAAACCTGACCCAAGAGGAGGATGAGGGTGACGGGGGCGATGCGGATCGGGGCGGCGATACCCTCGGTGGCGTTTTTGGCCAAACCTTGCCAGACCTGGGAAGCGGTGGTGTACATGCGGCAGGTGGCGAGGTTGGTGATGTCGGCCAGATCGGTGCGGAGGTTGTGTTCGCGGAAGAGGCGGGGGAGACGGAGGCCGTCGTGCATGGTGAGCTTGATGCCGGAGTGGCCGCCGCATGTGAGGTAGTGGTCGCGGCGAGCGAGTAGGAACTGGCCACAGCCGGCGGCGAAGGCGGGGTCGGTGCTGGCGCGCATTTTGGCGAGGGGGAGGAAGCCGAGGAGGACGAAGTGGATGAGGGGCAGGAGTAGCCATTCGAGCGGGGTCCCGGTGATCTGACGGGGGAAGCCGCTGACGAGGCTGGACTGGGTGGATGCGAGGAAAGCGGTCATGCGTGGGACGCAGTCGGGGCTGAGGCGGACATCAGCGTCGACGAAGCAGAGGATGGGGTTGCGAGCGGCTTGGGCGAGGGCCCAGCAGGCGTGCTGCTTGCCATTCCAGCCGGCGGGAAGAGGCGGGGCGTGGGCGAGGCGGATTCGAGCATCCTGGGCGGCGAAGGACTGGACGATCTGAGCGGTGGCGTCGGTGGAGGCGTCGTCCATGACGATGATTTCGAAGGCTTGGCCGCTTGTGGAGAGGGCGGCGCGGAGAGCGTCGGCGATGCCATGGGCCTCGTTGCGGGCGGGGATAAGGATGGAGACTGCGGGTAGCTCTGCCGGGATGTCGGTCGAGGGTGGTGCGTAGGCACGGAGATTGATGCAGAACAGGATCGCCGGGATTGCGGAGCAGAGGAGAGCTAAAAGGGCAAGGATCATCCGTGATGGTCCTGCGCGGGGGTATGGTCAGGCTGGTAGGGGCGGCCACGGAGCTTGGCGAGGGCGCGTTGGCCGAAGGCGTAGAAGCCTCCGGTGCCGGCGCTACCTTGCTGGAGGATGGTGAAGGCGGCGGGGTTGCGGGCGATGGATTTTTCTTGCAAGGCTTCCATCGTTTCGAGGAGGGCTCGCTTGAGATGGGGTTCGATTTCTTCTGCGGTGCCGGTGGAGATTTGGATGGGGGTGCCGAAGTGGAGCAGGGCTTCGGGCAGGCGCTCGTCCCAAAAAGGATACTCGATGGCCAGGGGGAGGAGGGTGCAGCCGCCGGGGACGCGGGCGGCGAGGGCGGCGAGGCCCGACTTGAAGTGGAGGGGGCGCTCGCGGTTGTCGGCGAAGCGGCCTTGGGGAGTGATCCAGAGGACGCCGCCTTCAGCGAGGACGGTGAGGGATGTGCGGAGAAACT
>JAYVDT010000168.1:0-6162 GCA_043749265.1 Rhodanobacteraceae bacterium
TGCGGCGTGATGATCACGGAGCTGCTGCCAGAAACCATCCGGCAACCGGCCCTATGGGGCGAGCTGGACCGTGAGAAGAGGGAATGGGCCTGGAGAGCCATGGACAAGCTCAACGCAACCCTCGGGCGCGATACGGTCCGCATCCTCGGTGCGGGTCCCAAGGACGCAGCCTGGAAGCTCAGAGCAGAGCATCGCTCGCCTCGATGGACGACGCGATGGGATGAACTGCCGAAGGTACGGTCGCATTGACCCGGATCATGCGCGGGCCGCTAGCGATCCTTCTTCTTCTTTGGTTTCTTCATCTTCGCTCGTAGGCATAAAGGGCAGCGAAACTTCCGCTTACCGTGATAAACGTGGCCCTTTAGCTCCCGCATCGGCACACGACATCGTTTACAGGTCACCCAACCTCTGCCTCTAACCTAGCCATTTGCTTCTCCTCATTGCCTTGGTAGACATTTATCAGTTTATCCGCTTATCCGTTTGACCTGCACAAACTGATAATCTCAGGGTTCAATATGTCTACTTCCTCGATCACGACCTCGACCTCGCATATCCTTCGCACGTACCTTAAGGAAATAAAGAGTACCCCTAGCTAAATCGGTAAACGTGAACGCTTTGGAGCCTTGCTGGGAACGCTCTTTCCTAACGCTAGGGAAGTGGGGATATATACCCAAGACGGCGAAAAAGCACTGAAAATTGAGCTTGTTGATCGGAAGAAGACTGGCCGATTAGATACGTTCTACGGAAGTGCCGTCATCGAATTCGAGAAGAATCTAAAGCAAACCCTCTCAGAAGCAGAAAGGCAACTTCGAGAGTATATTGCCGGTGTTTGGCAAAAAGATGAGATGAGTCGACGGGGGCTCGATGCCGTAGCGACAGACGGGGTGAAGTGGCGCATCTACAGGCCTGTTCTCCCGGAAGGAGCCAAGCTCGTGCCGGAAAACATAGAGCTGAAACTGCGTCGCGAAATCGAGTTGAAAGATGAGACGCAGAGTGATTTCTACCGCTGGCTCAACAACTTCTTATTTCGACAGCAGCATCGCGACCCAACAACTGAGGCAATTCAAGATGACTTTGGATCGACAAGTCACCTCTTTCTTGATGGCCTTGCAACACTGCGGCGAGCCTGGGCATTAGCGAGAAAGCAGACGGAGCCAGAGCTGGCTTTTCTAAACTGGCAGCAATATCTGACGGTTACCTACGGCAAACTCAGTGAATCTGAACGTGCCGAGAGAGACAAGGAGACCGGAGAAAAAATATCCGAGCTAGACGAACTCTTTTTGAGGCACACCTATCTCGTAAGCGTGGCAAAGCTTATGGTCTGGGCCGCTCTATCGCAGGGTAAGACTACTGACTCCTTGAGGTCGGTCGCTAAAGATGTGTTCTCGGGGCGCTATTTCGAGTCCAAACGCTTAGGAAATTTGGCTGAAAGCGACTTTTTCCATTGGATCAGCGAGACTCGGGCTGAAGATACTCTTGCCCCCATATGGGAGAGGATTCTTGATGCTTTGCTCACATACGATTTGTCCCTGATCAAAGAGGATGTGCTCAAGGGGGTCTACCAACAGCTCATTGACCCTAAAGATCGGCACGATCTTGGTGAGTACTACACTCCTGATTGGCTCTGTGAACGGATTGTCGCTGAGACGTTGCCGGAGATTGGGTATAAAGCGGCTTTAGATCCTAGTTGTGGGTCGGGTAGCTTTCTCCGCGCTAGTATTCGCCACTACATTTCCACGAACACTGGCGGGACGGACCATGATCGCCTCCGAGAGATCCTAGCCAACGTCAAAGGGATTGATATCCATCCCGTTGCTGTAACGTTCGCTCGCGCCACCTACGTGCTTGCTCTCGGAAAGCTTGTCAGCTCAGCACGACGTCCCATCCAGATACCGGTATACCTCGCTGACTCCCTCTTCCTTCCGCGTGAGGTCGAAAAGGACCTGTACGACAAACTCAGCGGGATTGAGATCACCTTTGGGCCTCGAAAAATGAGGCGCAATTTTGTCCTGCCGGACATGCTTGTGAATCAGCCTGACTCGTTTGATGAAGCAATTGCCGCCTGTGCTGTGATCGCTGCAGATCACGCAACATCAGAGAAAGAGACTTTAAAAGGTCTAGACAAATACCTGCATCAGGCGGTCCCTGCTCTCTCAAATCTGCTTCAGAGGGTCGAGATTGTTGATGCTCTCTGGTCCTTTGTTCAGAATCTTGCGGAGCTGATCAGACACAAGCAGAATTCAATCTGGTCTTTCGTTATTCGTAACAGCTATCGTCCCGCGATGCTCAGAGAGCAATTCGACATAATCCTCGGTAATCCTCCATGGGTCGCGTACAGGTTTGTATCGGACATCGACTATCAACAAGAGATTAAGCTCCGTGCCGTCAATCAATACAAGATCGCGCCAAAGCATCAACGGTTATTCACTCAAATGGAACTTGCGACCGTATTTCTTGCCCATTCCTTGTCTACCTTTAGCAAGAAGGGTGGAAAGTTAGCGTTCGTGATGCCACGTAGCGTGCTCAATGCAGACCAGCATCAAAATCTAATCGCACGTAAGTATTCCGCTCAGTTCAAATTGACCGGCTATTGGGATCTGCGTCATGTCCGTCCTCTCTTCAATGTGCCGTCCTGCGTCCTGTTTGCTGAGCAATCTTTGCGTCCAGGAAGCACCAAGGATGTCCTGCCGGTTTTGGAGTGGCACGGAGCGTTATCGGGCAGAGATCTTCCTTGGGCGAAAGCAAAAGCGCAGCTCACGGAAGACCCTGCAAAGGGAAGAGTTATTTGGCTCGGCAATCGTTGCGCGTTGTCCACTGGCCCAGGCTCAAAGGTGCCCACAAAGGCGAGTCGGTACGCTGAGGTCTTTCGTCAGGGTGCCACAATCGTACCTAGAAACTTATTTTTCGTGACGGTGGACGACTGCCCGAAGCCGCCGCTCTTAGACCAAACCTATTGGGCCGCAACTGACGAGAAGCAGGCGATAGAGTCGAAGAAGCCTTATAAGGAGGTTCGGATCAGCGGCTCTGTTGAAGGCTCTTTCATCTTCTCAACGGCTTTGTCCCGCCACCTGGTCCCATTCCGGCTTCTCGATCCGCCGTGGCGTCACTGTCGAACATCTCCGCCCGGAGCGCAGCGGCCAGGAAACCCTTGAGCGGATGATCGCCGAAAGGACAAAGCCAGGCGATACTGGCCGGGAGATCGGCCATCTTCAGCTTATTCAGGGCGCCGTAGGGAGCGGCAAATCGCTTTTCATGGAGCGATACAAACAGAAGCTACAACCGGCAGCTGCGAAGGCCAAGACAAAATGGGCTACGATCGACTTCATCGGTGCACCAGTAACCTTGTCGGGTGCTGAGCAATGGCTTTGCAGGAAATTTATCGACTCGTTCCAAGCGGAAAACCCTGAGGTTGACTTCTCCTCCATTTCGACGTTGCGAGGCATCTACTCTCGCAAGATTCAGATGCGAAAACCGCTCTATGATCAATTGGCGGCTACGTCCCAACAACAGGCGGATATTCGACGAGCCGAAGACCTGATCCAGTGGCAGGACAACCCCGAAGACACCGTTCGTGGAATAGCCGAATACGTCATGGGAAGCAGGCAAGAATCGCTGGTTGTGGTCATGGACAACGTTGATCGGCTCGATCTTGATAACCAGTTCGCGGCCTTCCAGCTCACTCTTTGGTTCCTGAACTTGACGCACGCTTTCGTCGTTCTCCAAATGCGTGACGAGACTTATGAACGGTATAAAGACAGACCCCCGCTCGATACGTTCCGTACCGGCGTTGTCTTTCATATCAGCCCGCCGCGCTTTGTCGATGTCGTGAAGCGCCGCTTAGAACTCAGCATCGAGTACCTTGCGCAAGATCAGGATGGCGGCGATCGTACTTACGAAATCGAGAGTGGCATGCGTATTCGTTACTCGATATCCGACCTTGAAGAGTTTTTGAGGAGGCTCTACGAGGCGCTGTTTGATCGAAGCCGCAATATCTCACGAGTGTTGGAAGCCGTCGCAGGCAAGAACGTTAGACGTGCGCTTGCCATCTTTGTTTCGATAATCACCTCCGGCTATCTGAGCGCGACAGCAATCGCTTCAAACACTATGGGAGGCGGCAACGTATCGCTCAAGGAACACACCATCCTTCGCATCCTCATGCGGACGAACCATCGCTTTTTCAGCCGTGACAGCGGTTTTGTCACTAACATCTTCACCTACGACCCATCGATGGAGAAACCGGACAATTTCCTATACGCGGAAATCCTCTATTTCCTTTTTCGCAATCGTAAGACTATCGGCCTCATCAACGTCGAAGGCTATTTCACCTGCACCCAAGTCGCGGACGCTCTCCAGAAGTTCGGCTATGTGCCGAAAGATGTTTATGCCGCCCTAGGCCGTCTTGTGGTCGAGGAGTTGATCGTTACCGACAGGATGAACTCTACCCAAATCGCGTGGCAGGACTCGGTACGCATTCTTGCAGCAGGCTGGGTTCATCTAAGGATATTGAGTGCCGGTTTGAGTACATTTTCGGGGTGATCGCGACGACTCCGATACGCGACCTAGAAAAAGCCGAACAACTGGGAGAACTCGTTAAACTAGAGGCGCAGCGTGGGGAGCTGGAGTTCTATCAGAAGGTCCGAGCCGTCGATATATTCCATCGGTATCTTTGGGAGCAACGCCAGCAAGCCATGACACCCTTCAACGAAGGGCCTGAGTCCGGTGCTGACTACGTTCTAGCACATATCATGGGCGCTATCGAACAGACCAAGGGGTCTTCCAAGTCTCGGTCATCCGAAGAAGATTTGCTCGACATTTAGAGCATGCCTGGCGGAATGAATGTCTGAATGGTAGGACCGGCTGGGCGGAGAAGTCCTCTTCTTGAACGCAAATGACCACCCCAACGATCGATTCCTCAAAGCTGCTTGCTTGCCGCTCTAGCGTCTAAGGATAAATGCGGACGTGATCAGTACTGCTAAATCGGATGAGCGGGTCTTCCGGATCGGAGAGACTGTTTCTCATAAAGAAGCCAGCGCAGCAGCGCATTGCTGAAATCCCAAGTAGGCAGGCGAGGGTTGAGATGACGATCGGCATCGACCCTGGCGACGTCTGGAGCCAATACTGCACGCTCAACGTAGATGGTGAGATCGTCTACCGGGGCCGGTTCTGGACGACCGCGAAGGCGATCGAGAAGTGGTTCACGGAAGTACCTCATTCCCGCGTGGCCATGGAGGTGGGCGTTCATTCGATCTGGATCAGCGACCAGCTGCAAGAACTGAGTCACGAAGTCATCGTGGGAAGGTCCGGGAGTTGCGAGCGATCAGGTCCGATGCCAAGAACCTAGCTCGTCATGCTCGGCTTGATCCAAACATACTTCGACCGATCGCTTACCGCACGATCGCGCAGCAGGAAGCACTCAGACTGATCCGTGCACCGGCCCTCCAGGTGCGACTGCGCGCGACTGAATTGAACGCGGTTCGTGGTCGGACGAAGTCCTGCGGCTACCGCATGCCTGCCTTCGCCACAACATGCTTCGCTCAGCGCAGCCTGGCCGTAATGCCGCTTGGACTGGCACAGGCGCTCGGTACGGTACTCCAGCAGATCGCATGGAGGTTTCGCGGTGGGCCAGCTGTGCCGAAGGGGTTGCGCAGGGGATCGATCCAATCGGTTCGGGCGTGAAGCTTGTTTTGGACCGTTTCAAGTTCGACGTGTGACGGAGCGGCGCGGCCGTGGTTGGCGTACGATGGGTCCGACCGTGACGCCGTAGTTGCGAAATTAGTAGGAACGCTGAATACGAACTGGAACACGCAAATGAACCTCGACTCGCCTGACCCGCAGCTGGGGAGTTATATCGAGCAAGACGGATTGGATAGATCGGGTTCCAAGTTGTTTCTCGATGAGATGGAGTAGGCAAATTGGACCATCGAACCCGCCCACTTCCGCGTGGCCGTTGGCTACTCGCTTGCCTCCTTGCCACCTACCTCGGAGATCGACTTGGACAAGTCAGCCAGCCGCATCCTTTCCGACCAAGCTAAGGAACCTCTGCGTAGGCGTTTGATTTGTTGTCGACTGCGAGTTGAGTCCAGGAGTTGACTGCTGTGGGATGCTCGAGGACCTGTTTTCTGGTTGTCTGGAGTCATTTCCCGGCTTCCGGGCGCAGTTCTA
>JAYVDT010000169.1:0-6159 GCA_043749265.1 Rhodanobacteraceae bacterium
GCCGGTTGAAAACCTTTATGTTTACGGCCAATGCCTCCGCAACCACCCTGGAAGTGTTGCCCTCTTGATCCTCAACACGGACGGCTCGACGACGCAAAAACTCTCCATCCCGCTTCGCGCTGAGCGCTTCACCTTGTCTGCTGCAAGCCTGGCGGATAAGACAGTGCTGTTGAATGGCAAGCCGCTTTCGTTGAATAGCAAAGGCGATCTCCCGACATTAGTCGCAATATCCGAGGGTAAGGGTCTTGTGAGCTTCGCGCCCCAAACCATCACCTTCCTCTCTTTTCCCGAAGCGCATAACACTGCTTGCAAGTAAGAGCCGACAGGCTTGGAAATTTGCGCGTCCCCGCCATAATGAACCCAGATACCTGCCCGTCCAAGCTGGATCCATGCTCCGTCGCTACAACATACCCAGGAGTTTCGCTGCCCCCGCCGCAAGTGCTGCACCCGCCATCGGGCCCAGAACGGGTACCCAGGCATAGCGCCAACCCGATCCTCGCTTCCCCGGAATCGGAAGCAAGGCATGCGCAAGTCTGGGTCCAATGTCGCGTGCAGGATTGATTGCATATCCGGTCGTGCCGCCGAGCGAGAGCCCGATACCCCACACCAACGCGCCCACCAACATCGGCCCCAGGCCCGCGGCGACTCCGGCCGGCGCCACTTTTTTCGAGAACAGCGCAGTCGCCACCAGCACCAGGATGAGCGTGCCAAGCACCTCGCTCAGGAAATTCCAAAGTGGCGTATAGATCGCAGGTGCTGTCCCAAAGCATGCGAACTTCGCCTCCGCATCTTCAGTCAAAGCCCAGTGCGGCTTGTAGTGCAACCACACCACAACCGCACCGCAGAACGCGCCCAGGATCTGCGCGGGAATATACGTCCAAAGACGCATCGGATTGCCCGTCATCAGCACTGAGGCCAGGGTGAACGCGGGGTTCAGATGCCCGTCCGAATCCCCAAGCGCCGCACTTACGGCAACACCGGCGAACACCGCCACAGCCCATCCCGCGGTAATCGAAATCCAACCCGCATTCTGGGCCTTCGATCGATTCAGAAGAGCCCCAGCTACAACTCCGTTACCCAGCACAATTAACACGAAGGTTCCAACGAACTCTCCGATGACGGGGGATTGAACAACCATATCGAATCACTCTCCCACGTACACATAGCTTTGAGCAACATCAAAGAAAGCCTGCAGATCCCTATCACGCCAGGCCGCGTCGCGACCCAGTTCCCTTGCCAGCAGATCAGCAACTGCCGGCGCGGCTTCAATCGCGGCACGCGCATCGAGAAACAGCGCCCTAGTCCGCCGCGCCATGACATCTTCTACGGTTCGCGCCATCTCGAAACGCGCCGCCCAGAGTACCTCGCGTAACCGATACGGAAGACGCGGATGCAGCAGCGCATCGAGCGTCGGATCTTCCGCGGACAGCGCCTGCATCTGCGCAAGGTCAGCCCCGTATACCTGCTCATGTTCCGTAACGGCGCCAACCTGATCGGACCATCCATGCAGCTTCAAATCCAGAGTCCGGGACCCGACCTTCGGCAAGCCGGCAACCTCTCCGGCGCGGTCGATTGCGTCCTGCCCCATGCGACGATACGTCGTCCACTTGCCCCCCGTGACCGTGACCAGCCCCGATACTGAGACGAGAATCTTGTGATCCCGCGACAGCTTTGAAGTCTTCCCTTGCCCAGTCCGCACGAGCGGCCGAAGTCCCGCCCAGACACTGAGAATCTCTTCAGTCTTCGGCTTCCGTCCGAAGTATTTCGTGATGTGGTCGAACAGGAAGCTGCGCTCTATCGCCAGCGAACGAGGCTCCGCAGAAGCATGATCCACCGCCTCATCCGTCGTTCCAACGACAACCGCGTCGTGCCACGGAATCGCGAAGAGTACGCGGCCATCCTGCGTCTTGGGAATCATGAGCGCGGCGTTGCCTGGGAGGAAATAACGCGGCAAAACGAAGTGCGATCCCTGGCTGATGGAGAGCAAGGAACCACGCGCTTCCCCATCCATCTCCAAAACCTCCTCCGCGAAGACCCCACTCGCATTCACCACGACCTTTGCCTGTACATCGAAGCGGACATCTGCCTCGCAATCGTGTGCCTGAATGCCAATAATCTTGCCGCCGCTTTTCAACAGTCCCGTGGCCTCGACGTAATTAATCGCCAACCCGCCAAGTTCCTGAAAGGTCCGCAGCAGCGCAACGATGTACCGTGCATCATCGAACTGGCCATCGTGATACAGCACGCCACCGCGAAGCCCTTCGCCCGCAATTCCCGGCAGCATCTCCAGTGTCTTCTGTCGCGAAAGCAGTTTCGACGCGCCGAAGGAAAGTCTCCCTGAAAGCCTCTCGTAGACCTTCAATCCAAACCCGTAGTAAGGGAGCGTCAGATAGCTGAACGCCGGCACAACAAACGACAGGTCATGCACCAGGTGCGGAGCATTACGAAGCATGTGGCCGCGCTCCCGCAGCGCATCCAGCACCAGCGTCACGTTCATTTGCTCCAAATAGCGAACGCCGCCGTGAACCAGTTTCGTGCTCCGGCTGGACGTCCCCTTCGCAAAGTCGAAGCGCTCTACCAGCACGGTTCTATAACCGCGTGCTGCCGATTCCACCGCAGCCCCCAGGCCACTGGCGCCACCACCGATCACCAACACATCCCATGATTCCGATGCGTCTCCCAATCTTTCCAGAATCTGCGAACGGAAAGTCAACGTAATGACTCCCCTTCCGCCGTCCAGCCTTTTGTACGGCCCAGAGCCTCGTGCCATATCTCGCGAACCCGCTTTCGCTTGCTGGCATTCATCGTTGGCTTGAATACTCGCTCCGCCTCCCATTGCCGCGCAATCGTCTCCTTGTCGGACCAGAATCCCACGGCGATTCCCGCCAGATACGCTGCTCCCAACACCGTCGTCTCGGCATTCCTGGGCCTAACAACATCGATGCCCAGAACATCCGCCTGAATCTGCATGAGCAGCCCATTAGCAGAAGCTCCGCCATCCACACGCATCTCCGCCAGTGGCAAATTGGAGTCGGCCTGCATTGCCTCCAGAACGTCCGTGACCTGGAGCGCGATGCCCTCCAACGCCGCGCGTGCAATGTGCGCCCGCGTCGTGCCACGCGTCATGCCGAGCAACGCGCCTCTCGCATACTGGTCCCAATGCGGTGCGCCGAGCCCCGCAAAGGCCGGCACCAGCACCACGCCCTCGGAGCTCGGCACGGTCGCCGCCAACTCTTCAATCTCAGCCGAAGTACGAATCATCTGCAGGTCATCCCGCAGCCACTGCACCACGGCCCCGGCCATCAGCATGCTGCCTTCCAGCGCGTACTCCACCGTGTCGCCGATCTTCCACGCAATCGTCGTCAGCAGTTGATTCCTGGACGCCATGGGCTTTGTCCCGGTGTGCAGCAACATGAACGCCCCGGTCCCAAACGTACACTTCACCATGCCAGGCGACGTGCACATCTGCCCGAACAGCGCCGCCTGCTGATCGCCAGCAATTCCTGCAATCGGAATATCGGCAAAGATACCGCGCGTCATCGCACAGCAACCGCTGGACGCCACCACCTCCGGTAGCATCGACCGCGGAATATCGAAGAGGCGCAACAGATCCTCGTCCCATTGCAATGTATGAATGTTAAAGAGCATGGTCCGCGAGGCATTCGTCGCGTCCGTCACGTGTCGCTCGCCCTGTGTCAGCTTCCATATGAGCCAGCTATCGACAGTTCCGAACGCCAGCTTGCCAGCCTCCGCCCGCTTCCGCGCACCCTCTACGTTGTCAAGGATCCAGTTGACTTTGCTGCCTGAGAAATAAGCATCCGGCAGCAGTCCCGTCCGGGCCTGAATCAACGCTCCTTCACCGCGGCTGCGCAGCCCGTCGCAAAACTCTGCCGTGCGCCGGTCCTGCCAGACGATTGCGTTATAGACCGGCTCGCTCGTCTCGCGATCCCACACAATCGTGGTCTCCCGCTGGTTCGCAATCCCGATCGCCGCAATATCCGCTTCCGTAAGGTTTGCTGCAGACAATGCCTCAGCAGCCACGCCGCTCTGCGAAGCCCATATCTCCATCGGCGAGTGCTCAACCCAACCAGGCTCAGGAAAGATCTGACGAAATGACTGCTGCGCCACGGAGACAACGCCGCCGGCTGCGTCCACCACCATCGCTCTCGAACTTGTGGTCCCCTGATCCAACGCCAGGATGTATTGTTTGCGTGCCAAGTCGTGTCTCCTCAATCGTTACGCTTTCGGCTGCAAACCCCGCATGACAGCCAACAAATCTTCCCCGATGGTCCTCGTCTTCGCAATGGCTTCTGCCAACGGAATGTCCGTGATCTCAGTTCCCTTCAGTACCACCAGCCGTCCAAACCGCCCCGCGTGAACCAGGTCAATCGCCGCCACGCCGTAACGCGTCGCAAGCATCCGGTCGTAGGCCGTCGGAGTACCACCCCTCTGAGTATGTCCCAGGTTCACACTGCGCGTCTCGTAGCCGGTGCGCTTCTCAATCTCCTCCGCAAGAATCTGCCCGATCCCGCTTAACCGAACATGCCCAAACGAGTCCAGCTTAGTCCCTGCCGATATCTGCCCGGTGTGCTCCGGCAACTTTGCCCCCTCGGCGACCACCACAATAGCGAACCGCTTTCCACTCTCCCATCGCGCTCTAAGCAACCGCACCACCTCGTCCATATCGATAGGCAGTTCCGGCACCAGCGTTACATCCGCACCACCCGCAATGCCTGCCGTAATGGCGATCCAACCGGCATCTCTTCCCATCACTTCAATTACCTGCACACGACTGTGCGCCTCCGTCGTCGAATGCAGACGATCTACCGCCTCTGTCGCAATCGTCACCGCCGTATCGAATCCAAAGCAAACATCAGTCCCACTGAGATCGTTATCGATCGTCTTCGGCACTCCAACGCAATGGATGCCACGTCCAGCCAGTTCTACTGAAATCGACTGCGTATCATCTCCGCCCATTGTGATCAGGGCGTCCAGTTTGTGAGCCTCGATAACCTTCAAACAGCGTTCAAACCCACCCTCGATCTTCTTCACATTCGTGCGCGAGGACCGCAGAATCGTCCCTCCACGATGCATAATCCCGCTCGTCGTTTGCAGGTCCAAAACCATTGTCCGGTCGTCGATAACACCGCGCCAGCCTTCCATGAATCCAACGAAATCATCGCCATAGTGCAGCACACCCTTCCGCACGACGGCCCGGATCACCGCATTCAGTCCGGGGCAATCGCCACCACCCGTCAACATTCCAATACGCATCGCAACCCTCCACGTCCACCCGCAAATCATACCCTCACTTCGCTGTAAGGCAGCCACGTCCGTAGAAAAGTATTGCCGTAAAAAATGCGCGCAGAGATATTCGGTGAAGTTGACTGCTCAGAATCATGACGAAAGAAAAGGCCTCCAGCATACCGGGAAGCTTTTTCATTTCTCGGCGGGGTTGTGATGAAGCCCGACGACAGCCCCATGCCATTGCAGGGTTTGCTCAACCTGCCATAGATGCTGTCAGTGATTTGTAACCGCAGGTGGCAGCTTTACGCAAGGCATCGAGCGCTTCGGTATTGCTCATCAGCACCGTTGTCTGGCGGCCGCGCAACGCCCCCGCAACCAATGCGAGAGAGGTTGCGGCTGCGGATAGAGTGTCCGGCCTCTTCGTGATGAGCAGGGAATCATACGGGCCAAAGACAAAGCAGGAGTCCTTGATCTTGCCCCCAGGTTTTTCAATCGGTGCACGGATAACAAAGCGGTCATCTGGATTAAAGAAAAGCCTTGTCAGGGCCCTAGGTGTAGCTCACTTCATGAAGAATGAACGGCATGAGATCCCCTTTAGAATGGATTTCCTAATCTCGGAGCGCGATTGGAGCAAAATACTACACGCCCGCGGATACGCTGTCGCCGGAACCAATTTGAATGGAAAGAAACACCGTTGGAGCCGCCACCCGTGCCATATATATTGCGTAATTCTTCCTGACAGCCGCTTATTTCTTGACGCGCCACAGTTCTGAGCTTAAAGTAGGGCCGTTCAGTTCGTCGGCCCCGAAACACGTAAATCCCCCTGAAATTACGAAGGAGGAGACATGTTCCTACAAGCGTTGGCTGATCTGCCTAACCTGACCCGCCTTACCGGCCTGGTGACCACCGTCG
>JAYVDT010000170.1:0-6138 GCA_043749265.1 Rhodanobacteraceae bacterium
ACTTATCTTCGCTTATCAGCGCGTCGGCCTCGATTTCAATCATGGAAGAGTCGTATGTTCACGGGATGTCGGTTGCGCGAGTAGCTCGCAAGTACGGGATCAACGCGAACCAGGTGTTTCAGTGGCGGCGCTTGCAGCAGGATGGGCTGCTTGGACTGTCGGTAGAGAACAGCGTGAAGCTGCTTCCCGTGAGCGTGATCGAAGAGCGGGAGGCTCTGAAGACGGAAGCTCTTGTGATACCTGCTGCGGGGATGATTCACATCGAGCTTCCCGGTCGCGTGTCGATTCGACTGGAAGGTAGCGTCGATGCTGCGACGGTGCGTCTTGTCCTGAAGAGTCTGCGCTCGTGATTGGGCTCCCGGCAGGAACGCGGATCTGGATCGCAGCCGGCGTCACGGATATGCGGCGCGGCTTTCATGGGCTGAGCGCCCAGGTGCAGACGGTGCTTGAGCAGCAGCCGCTGTCAGGCCATGTGTTTGTTTTTCGGGGCCGACGTGGTGACATCGTGAAGGTACTCTGGTTCGATGGCGACGGACTTTGTCTGCTGGCCAAGCGGCTTGAACGAGGACGCTTCGTGTGGCCTCAGGCCTCGAGCGGAACGGTATCTTTGAGCCGTGCCCAGCTGTCGATGCTGCTTGAGGGGATCGACTGGAGAGCACCACTTCGTACAGCAGAACCGGTGATGAGTGTTTGAGAGATCCATGTAGTATCCATGCGGGTTTTCTCTCGTCTGCCAGCTGATTGTATGCCATACTTCGCACATGCCTCAGACCCTCAGCCTGCCCGATCTGGAGACCCTTGATCCGGCAGCGTTGAAGGCGTTGTTGCTGACTCAACAGGAGCGTTACAACACGACGCTGCGTTCCCGGTCGAGCGAGATCGAACGTCTGGTATTGCTGGTCGAGAAGCTGCAACGCATGCTCTTCGGAGCGAAGAGCGAGAAGGTCCTCCGCCAGATCGAACAGCTTGAGTTGCAGTTGGAAGAACTCCAGGCCGCCAGCGCGGTCGAAGCGATCAAGGGTACTGCTCCTGCTGATCGGCCCGTGCCTGCGAAGCCCTTCAGGCGTCCTCTCCCCGAACACCTTCCGCGTGAGATCCATACGCACATGCCGGAGCATAAGGCCTGCCCTGACTGCGGCGGCAAGCTACGTGAGCTGGGCGAAGACGTGGCCGAGATGTTGGAGTACGTACGCGCAAGCTTCAAGGTCCTTCGTCATGTGCGGCCGAAGCTGAGCTGCGATGCGTGCGACCGCATCGTGCAGGCGCCAGCTCCGTCACGGCCGATCGACCGCGGTCTCGCCGGTCCTGGCCTGCTCGCGCATGTGCTGGTCTCGAAGTATGCCGATCACCTTCCGCTCTATCGGCAATCGGAGATCTACGCTCGCGAGGGAGTGGATCTCGATCGCTCCACGCTGGCAGGATGGGTCGGTGCCACCAGTGAGTTGCTGGATCCTCTGGTCGAAGCGCTTCGCGTTCACGTCCTGTCCGCCACCAAGCTGCACGCCGACGACACGCCGGTTCCGGTGCTCGCGCCAGGCAACGGTCGCACGAAGACCGGACGGCTCTGGACCTATGTCCGCGACGATCGACCCTCAGCCGACACAACCGCGCCGGCCGTTTGGTTCGCCTACTCGCCCGACCGCAAGGGCGAGAACCCGCGCAAGCACCTCGCCTGTTACAAGGGCGCTCTTCAGGCCGACGCCTACGCCGGCTTCCAGCAACTCTACGAAGCCGGATCCATCGTTGAAGTCGCCTGCTGGGCCCACACCCGGCGCAAGTTCCATGAGATCCATATCGCGCACCCCTCGCCGATCACGACCGAAGCCATCGAGCGCATCGCTGTTCTCTACGCCATCGAAGCCGAGATCCGCGGCAGCACACCAGACCTCCGCACAACGATCCGGCAAGCCCGGGCAAGACCTCTGCTCGATAGCCTGTTCCTCTGGCTCGAAGCGACGCTCGCAAGCCTCTCTCGGAAGTCCGATACGGCGGGGGCGATCCGCTACGCCCTCTCCCGCTGGACCGCGCTCACTCGCTACGCCGACGACGGCCAACTCGAGATCGACAACAACGCCGCCGAACGGGCGCTGCGCGTCGTCGCGCTCGGCCTGAAGAATTATCTTTTCTGCGGATCGGACGCCGGCGGTGAGAGAGCGGCACGCATCTACTCGCTGCTCGGTTCTGCCAAGCTCAACGGTCTCGATCCAGAACTTTACCTTCACCACGTCCTCGAACGGATCGCCGACCACCCCATCAACCGCATCCACGAACTCCTGCCCTGGAACGTATCGATCAACACGACCCACACACTCACACCAAAATAAGTGTCCACATAACTTATGTGGACACCTAACTCCAAACACACTCATAAAACGGCCAACACCACCCGCTTACGAAGCAGCGAACGCCCTCATATTAGCTCAGACGGCTAGGCACACATGAGAAGATTTCCGCACTTTGCTGGCAGTCAGTTCAGGTTGCGCAATTGAAAGTTTAAGCACGGATCGAAGGACTGGTTCGAAGCACAGCGATTCGCCTTGCGAAAGCCTGTTGCGAATGCTTCCAGAAAGGCAACACGTTTGCGGATGCCTGTCCCAAGCAATTCCAGAGCCTCGCGAGCTGACTGTTTAAACCCAAGCACTCAGACCGACGCTGAGAGTTCCTCAGCATACGATTTTGACGTTTGGGGTGGTGTCCCCTCATGCGTTCTCGCGCTGACGAAATCATAGCTCCACATGGTTACGATGCTGCGGCCGTAGCCGCACGCATGAGCCGTCGTTGAGCCATAGCCGTCTATAAGGTTTCTGTCGCTGTGGCACCTTCAGCCCTTCGCGACGCCAGATACGCTCCACGCGATGCATTGATAGCTAATCTTAAAGATCGGCAGTTGTGTCGGCGCTTTTGCCGAAATCCGCTTCCGACGGATGTTTTTGTTTTCGCTTCTTATAATGCTGCTGATCGTTTATGGCTGGAGCGAAAACAGTATGTCTGCATCCAAACATCATGAGTTCAACAGATGCTCGCGCGATCGTGGCAGCCTTTCCTTTGGGTAGCAATCAAAACCAGGTTAACTTCCATTTCGAAAACACCTATGCACGCTTGCCGGAGTACTTTTTCGCGCGGATCAACCCTACGCCCGTCGCGGTCCCAGCCCTGGTCAAGGTGAATGTCGAACTCGCCAACACTTTGGGGCTAGACCCGGGGGCTTTAGCGAGTGCGGAAGGCGTGGAGATCCTCGTTGGCAATCGCGTCGCAGATGGGGCAGAACCTTTGGCGATCGCCTACGCAGGGCACCAGTTCGGTCATTTCGTTCCTGTACTTGGCGATGGCCGCGCAAATCTGATGGGAGAAGTGAGGGGGATAGACGGCGTGCGCTACGACATCCAGCTTAAAGGCTCCGGCCCGACCCCGTTCTCGCGACGCGGCGACGGTAGAGCCGCGCTGGGTCCGGTTTTACGTGAGTACATCATGAGCGAGGCCATGGCGGCGCTGGGCGTGCCCACAACACGGGCGCTCGCTGCAGTGACCACAGGCGAACCAGTCCTGCGCGACATAGTGATGCCGGGAGCTGTGCTGACTCGTGTAGCCGCGAGCCATCTGCGCGTGGGTACCTTTCAGTACTTCGCTGCGAAGGGCGACACCGAGGCGATACGCAGGTTGGCGGACTATGCGATCGAACGACACTATCCGGAGGCTGCACAGGCGACGAGGCCCTATCGCGCCCTGTTGGATGGCGTGATCTCGGGCCATGCAACCCTAGTCGCAAAGTGGATGCTGCTCGGCTTTATCCATGGCGTGATGAACACAGACAATACTTCGATTTCGGGCGAGACACTTGATTATGGCCCTTGTGCCTTTTTGGAGGCTTACGAACCGGGCAAGGTGTTCAGTTCGATTGACCATCAAGGACGCTATGCCTACAGCAACCAGTCTCACGCCGCGCACTGGAACCTGACGCGTCTTGCGGAGGCGCTGCTACCCCTTTTGTTAGAGGAGGAGGGGAGCGAAGAGGCAGCACTGGTCTCGGCGAGGGCAGCGCTTGCTGGCTTTGGTCCGCAGTTTGAGGCTGCTCGCGGCGTCGGACTGTGGCGCAAGCTTGGTCTCATGACGGAGCGAGAGGGCGATGCAGCGCTGGCTGAGGACCTGCTGGAGCGCATGGCCGCAAATCGCGCCGACTTTACGATGACTTTCCGTGAGCTGTGCGATGCCGCAGCTGGACTGGAAGCGGATATAGCTGTTCGCAAGCTGTTTTTAGATCCTGCTGCTTTCGACGCTTGGGCTGTGGGATGGCGTCGGCGCCTGGATGATGAGCCCATGTCTGCGAAGGATCGCGCTGCGGCCATGAGGTCGGTAAATCCACGATTCATCCCGCGCAACCATATTGTCGCAGCAGCGCTAGATGCCGCTGTCAGTCAGGAGGATTTCCAGCCATTTGAGGAATTGCTGAATGTACTGTCCCGCCCTTATGAGGATAGGCCGGAGATGGATCGGTACGCCACGCCAGCCCGCCCTGAAGAGTGCGTTAGCCAGACTTTCTGCGGAACTTGATTGTGCAGACCTGAGTTTCCGCGGGACTGACGCAGCATAATCGCGTCGTCGATGGACGCTTTGGTTTTTCCTCCTTCCACAGGGCTACCATTGGGCAGAGTATGAATGAATTAAAGCTTCTCTCCCCATAAATTCTCCTCCATATCGCTCGAGGAATAAATATACCTCTGAGCTCGCTCATAGCCACTATCTCTCTGCTCGACGAAGGCGGTACAGTACCGTTTATCGCGCGATATCGCAAGGAAGCAACAGGAGCTCTGGATGAGGTCAAGATTCGCGCCGTTGAGGATAAGCTCGCGTACTTTCGAGACCTTATCAGTCGCCGCGAGACGATTCTCGCTTCGATCTCCGAGCAGCAGAAGCTGACGGTCGAGCTCCGCCAAAAGATCGAAACCACGCTGGATAAGGGCGAGCTCGAAGATCTCTATCTACCGTACCGTCCGAAGCGGCGCACGAAGGCGACGATTGCGCGCGAACGAGGACTTGAACCGCTTGCGGACTATCTTTGGTCGCAGCAGGCCGGCGCAAAGTCCCTGTTGGAATTTGCCGCGAATTTTTTGAATGAAGAGAAGCAGATCGCGAGTATCAGCGATGCTCTCGAGGGTGCGCGACACATCGTCGCCGAACGAATCGCCGAGACGGCAGATGCGCGGAAGGCCTTGCGTCAGCTCTTGTATGACGAAGGTGTCGTGGTGAGCCGCAAAGCGATGGGTGCAGTGGACACGCAGGAAAAATTTAAAATGTACTACGACTACCGTGAGCCGGTAAAGGCGATTCCGTCCCACCGGATGCTTGCGATTCGCCGCGGCGAAACGGAGTCTGTCCTCTACTTCCTGATTGAGGTCGAATCTGCGCGTGCGACCGGTATCCTCCGCCGGCACATTATCGGTCCGGAAGGCGACTGGACTCCGCATCTTGACCTGGCTATCGAGGATTCGTGGAGCCGTCTGCTCTCGTCGAGTATTCAAGGGGAAGTCCGACTGGAACTAAAGAAGCGTTCCGATCAGGACGCTATCCAGGTCTTTCGAGACAATCTGAACAACCTGCTACTGGCGCCGCCCGCAGGCCCGATCTCGGTTCTCGGGCTCGATCCCGGATTGCGCACCGGATGCAAGGTCGCGGTTGTCGACGAGACCGGAAAGTTCCTTGCACATGATGTGATTTACCCCCATTCCGGACAGACCACTAAAGCCAATGCCACTCTGGCTCGTCTCGTTCGCGAGCATCATGTGCACGCCATCGCCATCGCCATCGGCAATGGCACCGCCTCGCGAGAGACCGATGCTTTTGTTCGTGACTTTCTGGCCGGGCAGGATCTTACCGATATCTTCAAAGTGATGGTATCGGAATCTGGGGCCAGCGTGTACTCGGCCTCGGATGTTGCACGGCAGGAGTTTCCAGATCTCGACCTTACCGTTCGGGGAGCTATCTCGATCGCGCGTCGCCTTCAGGATCCGCTCTCGGAGCTTGTGAAGGTCGATCCCAAGTCAATCGGGGTGGGACAGTATCAGCATGACGTCGACCAGCGCCAGCTTCAGCAGTCGCTTGAAGCCACCATCGAGACTTGTGTGAACAAGGTCGGGGTCGACC
>JAYVDT010000171.1:0-6131 GCA_043749265.1 Rhodanobacteraceae bacterium
TCTTGGGGCTACATGGTGAAGAAGGGTGCAACCACCTGGTGGGAGCGCTGGAACGGCGACACAGGCGACCCCGGCATGAATTCCTATAACCACTATGCCTTCGGTTCGGTGATGGCCTGGGTCTATCGCCGCGCGGCCGGTATCGACACTGATTCCACCGGACCCGGTTTCCACCACTTGACCATCCACCCTCACTTCGACGAAGCCTTGCCCAAACTCCACGTCGAGTACGACTCCGCCTACGGCACGGTCATTTCGGACTGGAAGCAGGCCGATAAAAAGTTCACCATCTCGATCCCGGCCAACACCACGGCAAGGGTCATCCTGCCCGGGGGGAAGACCGAAACCGTCGGCAGCGGAACCCACACCTACACCGTCAACGAATAGCAGGGGAAGCGAAGACAACGCAACCGCAGGAGCCCAATCTCGGCTGGGCGAAGATCATTTGTTGCAAAGTCGCCAATTCACTCATTCCGGGACACAGCACTTACTTACTTGGAATCGAGCCTGACTTTACCGCCGATCTTCCTCCGGTTGCGTCTGGACCTAGTACGTGTAGATGCGCACATAATCTACAAGCATTTCCGCAGGAAACGGTGTGGACGAAGTTGGCGCGCCGGGATAACTACCGCCTATCGCCAGGTTGAGAAGAATGAAGTTGGACTGGCCTCCGTCAAAAGGCCAAATGGCGCCGGGGTATCCGGATAAGCTGGCGGCACTAAAGGTGGCGTAGACGTTGGAAGGCGAGTCGACATAGTAAGCGACGGAGTTGGGAGTCCAGATCATGCCGTAGGTATGCCAGGTTGCGGCGGTCTGTCCAGTGGGGAAATGGTACGGCGTCCCGATGGCGACGCCAGTAAAGCCGGGGCCGTGGATGGAGCCCTGATTGAAATCGGGGACGGTGGCAGCATTAACGCGCTCCATGACATCCATTTCGCCGCAAGCAGGCCAGTTGGCGGTAGCGATATTGTTCCCCAGTAGCCAGCCGGCGGGCCAGAGGCCCTGGGCTTCAGGGATCGAGGCGCGGAACTCAAGACGGCCGTACTGAAAGCTGAAGAGACCTTGGGTCTTCATGCGGGCTGAGGTGTAGACGCCGGGAGTGGGCTGGCGGCCAACGACGTGGAGATAGTTGTCGGTGCCGACATAGGCATTCGGGCTAGCCGGGCTGCAAGGCGACGAGGTTGAGCCGAAGGAACAGTAGTCTTGAAGCTCGGAGTTGCCCCAGCCGTTAGCACCTGTTTCGTAGCCCCAGATGGCGGGATTCGGGGCAGCGTTGGCGCCGGTAATATTGGTAAACTCGTCGCTCCAGACAAGGGTACCGGAGGCGATGTTGGGCGCGAAGGCTTGGGTGGTTACCCCGCTGTTGGTCAGGCCGGAGGAGATGCCGATGGCCTTGATGCTCGAGTTGGAGGTCACGAGGAAGGGGGCAAAGTACTGGGTGGAGGTGCTGGTGGGTGCGCTGCCGTTGGTCGTGTAGACGATGTTTGCGCCGGAGGTGGAGTCGGCGATAGAGACGATGACCGCGCCATTTTGTGCGGGCGTAGAGGTAATGGTGGGGTTGGCGACCTGGCCAGTTCCGCCGCCGGTGCCGGGACCGGTGAGGATGGGCTCCGAAGTAGCGGCAGCTCCGCCGCAACCGAACAGGGAGAGAGCCGCAAGGAAGACGAAGGACGCGTGGCGAGCAGACTTGAAGAGAGAGGAGGTGCTGGCGGTCGTCATGTGGGTTAGCCCCTGATTGAAATCTTAGAACTTAGATCGTAAACATATTTGTACGACCTGACTGCGGGTGTGGCTACATTTGTTTTGTCACGGACTTCGACGATGGGGTAACGGCGTTCGGCAGCCAATGCGCTGAAGGTTTGGTAAGCCCCGGAGGACCGGCAATCTCGATCTTGTCGGCGTGGTCATGCGAGCGAGAGCGAAGTGGAAGTGCAGATAATTTTGCGATGGCCCATACGACGGGGCCGGAGCCAGGGACGGCATCTGAAACGGCAGAAGAAACCGAATCGGAGGAGCGGTGACGGATGGCGGAATGGGGACGCCGGTGTGGACGTGGCTGGCGATCCTGGAGTCGACGTTCCTCTTCGCCGCAATGCGGATGGTTCAGTACGAGGGAAGCTGGACAGCGGTCGAGCGGCTGTACTGTCGGACTACCTGAATGAGCGGCCAGGTTACCGGCTGGCAGAGCATGGCGTGAAGAAGGGCAACGCCCAGCTGAAATCGGGTGTGGACGTTTTCAACCATCTTGTGGAAGACACACGATCCCTCCTCTTTCGCCACAAATCCTTGTAGCGCGGCTGGCGTCACGGGTTCGAATCAGTCACGCACGCTCTGCACGATCCCTTTAGCCCGCAGGCCCGCCTCGGCCTTGCCGAAATAATCCTCCACCGCTCCTTGTGTCCTGATCCACGCAATGTAGCGCGCGATGCCCTCTTCAATGGCTGTCCGCGGCTCATAGCCAACGGTGCGGATGCGGCTGATGTCTGAGATCAGGGAGCGAATCTCACCCGGCCTGAACTCACCCCGTGCCAGCGGCTCTATCTCGATTCCAAGCTGCTGCGCAATGATGCCCGCAAGATCGCGCACACTGGTAGCGCGTCCACTTCCAACGTTGACCGGAAGTCCATCCAGCTTATCCGTCGTCGCCACTAACAGATTTGCGCGCGCAATGTCTTCGACGAAGCACAAATCCCGTGTCTGGCCGCCGTCTTCGTACATCACCGGAGGCAGATGATTCAGCAGGCGCGTACAGAAGATAGCAATCACGCCCGTATACGGATTGAACAGCGATTGCCGCGGCCCGTACGTGCACGAGTAACGCAGCGCCACGCTGGGTATGCCCGTTTGCTTGCCCCAGAGCAGCACCAGCCGCTCCTGGTCCACCTTGGTGAGCGCATAGACTGTCTCGCCGCCGCCCGGTGCCAACTCCGGCGTAGGAATTGAAAGGGTCGGCTTTCCGCACATCGGGCAGTGCACGGCAAAGTCGCCTACCTGCATTTGTTCGGAACCGCGAAGCGGTGGGAAAACATTTCCATGCTCCGGACAAGAGGCCGCGCCCTCGCTGTACACCGCCTGCGAACTGGCGACAATTACCTTCTTGATGGGGAGTTGGTGGTCACGAATAATCTCCAGCATCTGCGCCGTTCCAAAGCTGTTGACCAGGACATACTTGGCCATCTCTGGCATGTAGCCACCGTACGCGGCCTCATGGAATACAACGTCGATATCGGTCAACGCAGACCGCATCGTCTCGTAGTCCTGGACGTTGCCTTGTCGGAACTCCGCAGCTGCATTCACCCAGACAGGCTTTCCATGCTTGTGCGTCTGAGGCTCCAGATTGTCGAGGATCCGAACGGTCCAGCCTTCCTCAATCAGAAGGTCGACGATATGGGAGCCAATAAGACCTGCGCCACCTGTAACGAGAGCTCTCTTGCTGTGTTCCGCCATATTCCGTAACCGTATCTCAAATCATCCAACCCTTCAACGCGAAGACAGCGTCAGAACCGCCGCGACGGACTTTCTCAGGCTGTCCGCAGCGCTTGCGATGTCTTCTTCCGATGTGCTTTCGGACAGGGTAAAGCGCACTGCGGTCTGCGCGACGGCCGGCGCAATCCCCATCGCAAGCAGGACCGGCGAGGGATCGCTGCTGCCCGCCGCACATGCCGAACCGCTCGAACAAAGCACTCCGCGCTCCTGCATCTGTAACAACACCGCTTCGCCGCTCGTGCCGGGAAAACAAAAAGATGCATGACCCGGCAGACGCTGTGTCGGATGCCCTGTAAGTACCGCCTGCGGAATCGAAACCAATACCGCGCGAATCAACTCGTCGCGAAGTCGCGTCAACCCGGTGGCACGTTGCTCGAGCGACCGCACTGTGAGTTCCATCGCTGTGGCCAGCCCCACCACGCTCGCGACGTTCTCTGTCCCGGACCGGCGGCCGCGCTCCTGGCCCCCTCCATGCAGCAGCGGTTCCACTGGCACCGGGCTCCGCACAAACAGCAGGCCAACCCCTTTTGGCGCACCGACTTTATGGCCGGAGATGCTCAAGGCCTTTACCGGCAGTCGCTGCACGTTGAGGTCGAACGTGCCCGCAGCCTGCACGGCGTCGGTATGGAAGGGCACGCGATGCGCAGTGGCAATCCGCGCAAGTTCAGCCACCGGTTGAACCGTTCCCACTTCGTTATTTGCAAACATGATCGAAGCGAGTGTCGTGTCAGCCCGAAGCGCTCGCTCGAATGCCTCCGGATCGACTAGGCCATGGCCATCGACAGCCAGCCTGGTGATTTCAAACCCATGATGCCGTCGCATGTAATCGCACGATTCCAGCACCGCTTCATGCTCAATCGCGCTCGTCACAATATGCCGACCACGCGGCGACGCAAGGGAAATCCCCTTGATCGCAAGGTTGTCCGCCTCCGTCCCGCCAGACGTAAATGTGATCTCACTCGCACGGCAGCCAAGCACCCCTGCGATTCGTCCGCGTGCATCCGCAAGCGCCTTTGCGGCCTGCTCGCCCAAGGCATGATGACTGGACGGATTACCGAACTCCGCCGTCAGAAATGGCCGCATCGCCTCCAGAACCTCTCGTCGAATGGGCATGGTCGCGGCGGAGTCTAGGAAGATCATGACGTGGCGTCTACGTGATAATCCAGTCCAAGGTCAAGCGAGCGCACACTATGCGTCAGTGCGCCCACGGAGATGATGTCAACGCCGGTCCGTGCAATCTCCGCCACAGTCTCCAGCCGCACGGAGCCACTGGCTTCCACCAGCGCACGTCCTGCCACCTGGGCCACCCCGGCTCGAAGTTGTTCCACGGTAAAGTTGTCCAGCATGATCGTGTCCACGCCCGCCGCAAGCACGGGCTCAATCTGATCTGCGCGATCAACCTCGACTTCAAAGTGAGCCGTATGCGGCAGCGTGACTCGTGCTGCGCGCAGAGCCTCGGTCAAATCCCGCGAATCATTCTGTGTCAGTACGGCCAGGTGATTGTCCTTCGCCATGACTGCATCCGACAAAGAAAAGCGATGGTTGAACCCGCCTCCGCAACGCACGGCATAGCGTTCAAACACACGCAGTCCCGGCGTTGTCTTGCGCGTGTCCACAATGCGCGCCCGGGTCCCGGCGATGGCGCTCACGAAAGCAGCCGTCATGGTTGCGATGCCGGACAGGCGCTGAACAAAATTCAGACCCACGCGCTCCGCCTGCAGGATCGCCCGGGCCGGCCCTTCGACCGTCGCCAACATGTCACCCTTGCTGAAGCCTTCGCCGTCGGCCTTGTGCATCGTGGTCTTCGTCGTCTTATCGGTCAGCGTCATCGCGGCCACGAATAGCGGCCCTCCACTCAGAACCCCGCTTTCGCGTGCCACAAGATCAGCGCGCATCCGGGCTGCGGAGGGGATAAAGGTATACGAAGTCAGATCGCCCCACGGCGCATCCTCCAGTAAAGCCATCCGCACAATCCGTTCAATGCTCTCCGTGGTCAGATCGCCTTGCATGCGCTCGCCCCTGTCCGGCCAATGATCTGTTGATGCTGGAAGCTAAGCGAAGTTTCCGGAAAGTCTTTGCGGAAGTGGGCCCCGCGTGACTCGCGCCGTTCCAGCGCAGACGTCACCAACAGTCCTGCAATCGCAAGCAGATTCCGCGTCTCGAGAGCATGCACGCTGGTCCCGGAAGACTGCGCCGTACTCAGCCACGCCATCGCCTCACGCAGACCTCGCTCATCTCTATAGATGCCCGCGTGAGTCCACATAAGCTGCTGCAGATCCTTCCGCTCAATCTCCCGCGCATCCGCTTCATGCAGCGGCCATGACAAATTCAGATTCGCCACCCAGTTCAGCATCGGCCAGTTTTGCAGTTTGACGCAGTTCTCGTCATCCAGCAGCAAATGCGCTGTCCGCCACGAAAACACAATGCTCTCCAGCAGAGAGTTCGAGGCCAGCCGATTGGCGCCGTGAACGCCCGTACACGCCACTTCTCCCACCGCAAACAAGCCTGGTATTGAAGTGCGTCCCCAGAGGTCTGTCTTTACTCCACCCATCCAATAATGGGCGGCAGGCGTTACCGGCACAGGCTCCTTCGACCAGTCGAGCCCCGCCTTGCGGCATGCTGCATCGATCGTCGGAAAGCGGCTG
>JAYVDT010000172.1:0-6127 GCA_043749265.1 Rhodanobacteraceae bacterium
TTATCGTATTTGCCTTGCTGCATGAGTTGGAGGGCGGCCTCGTAATAGGTGATCATCTGGGCTCGACCGTTGTGTTGAGGAGCTATGACGCCGGCGAGGGTGCGGGGGGTGCGCTTGGCTGAAGAGGGGGCAGCGGGTGATGCGGATTTTATATTTGCCATAAGAACTTCCTGGGCCGGTCGATGCTGGTTGTTGACATTGACGAGGCTGAATATCTAGGGTTTGAGGCTTCTGGATTTTATACGCAGAAGGACCACGCGGGTCAACTCCCCTTCTGGGTTACTTGAACTCTGCCCGGCGGTAGAGGACGGGGTTGAGGTCAGGGTCATTGTACATTTTCATCTGGCGGTAGAGGTGGAAGTGGCGGCGGCCGGCGAGAACTTCTGTCCAAAGGGCGTCGAGACAGCCGGCTAGCTCGGAACGCTGATGCTCGAGAACGTCGAGGCGACGGCGGTTCATTTCGCGTTGGGTTTCAGAGGCGGAGGGTCGATGGGCTTCGGCAGCGGTGTGGTATAGCTTGAGCGCGAGGATGGAAAGCCGGTCGATGATGAGACCGGGGGACTCGGAGTTGAGGGGAGAGGAATCGTTTTGCGGGCCCGCCTGGGCGAGGAGGAGGTTGTCGATCTGCTCGACGAGGTCGTTGCGGGTTTGGTTGAGGCGGTCAATGGCGTGTTTAATGGCGGCGATGGCGGCGTCGGAGGCCTCCGGGCTGCGGGCGTCATCTTCCTGGTGCCAGAGGTCGAAGTTGGCGTGATGGTGGGCGAGAATGAGAGTGGTGAAGGGGTCGGGACGAGGATCGGCCAGGTGAGGGGCGGACTCGTCGCGGTGCCAGCGATCCGTGACCTCGTCCTGCATCCGGAGGATAGGGTTGACTTCGAGCATAAGTGGTTTTGGCAGGAACCCGCCTTCAATAATGTACCAAAATGCGCGAGCTGGGTTCTTGCGGTGGTAGAAGGCGGACCGTAAAGTAGAACGATGGGGAAAAAGATTGAGCGGGTGCTGATCTACAGGTTGGGTAGCCTGGGGGACACGGTCGCGGCATTGCCAGCGCTGCATCTTGTGGAACGTACCTTTCCGGGGACGGAGCGGCGGATGTTGACGAATTTTCCGATCAATCACAAGGCTGCGGCGGCGACTGCGATTCTGGGTGAATCGGGAATCGTACAGGGGTATTTTGAGTATCCGGTGGGATCGCGGAAGCCGATTGTGCTGCTGAAGCTTTGGTGGAAGCTGTTTTGCTGGCGTCCGCAGGTAGTGGTGTACCTTGCGGCGGCGCGAGGAATTGAGACGGCGAAGAGGGATAGCGCGTTCTTCAAGGCGTGTGGAATGCCGCGGCAGGTTGGCGTTCCGCTAACAGAGGACATGCAGAAAAATCGTTGGCAACCGGAGCACAATGCGTTGGAGCCAGAGTGCGAGAGGCTGGCGCGGAATCTGGCAGAGCTGGGGGATGCGGAGATCGACCGGCGGGAATCCTGGGATCTGCGGTTGACGGAGGCGGAGAAGGCAAAGGCGCGAGAGGTGCTGGCGCTGGCGAGTGGGCGTCCGCTGATCATATTTAGCGTAGGGACGAAGCTGCAGGCAAATGAGTGGGGCCGGGATAGTTGGCGGGCCCTGATGGTCAGGTTGGGTGTGATGTATTCCGGGCATGCGCTGGCGTTTACAGGAGTGCGGGCAGAGAGCGAGATGAGCGAGTTTGTCGCAGACGGATGGCGCGAGGGTGCGGGGCCGGGGGGTCTGGTGCTGAATCTTTGTGGGGAGCTAACACCGCGGGAGAGTGCGGCTTGTTTTGCGCATGCGAAGGTATTTATTGGGCATGACTCGGGACCGATGCATTTGGCGTCTTCGGTGGGGACGCGGGTGGTGGCAATCTTTTCTGCCAGGAATCTGCCGCGGATGTGGTTTCCGCATGGTGCGCAGCATCGGGTGATCTATCACGAGGTAAATTGCATGGGATGTGGGCTGGAGACGTGCGTGGTGGAGAGAAAGAAGTGCATCGAGAGCATCACGGTGGAAGAGGTTTTGGAGGCGGTGCGGGGGGTGTTGGAAGGGGAATCGGATCGCCGGGGTTAGAGCGCCTCTCCTTGGTGGGGATTTTTCGAGGGGCTTAAGCCCGGGCTTCCAGTGTGAGTCAGCGAAGGGCGGTGCTCTGATATCTTGAGGGGTATAACCCATGCTAGCTGACCTCACTTCCGTACTGGATCTTCTTGAGAATGGCTTTACCCACCTTCGGATTCTTGTTGTGGGCGACATTATGCTGGATCGTTACATTCTGGGCGAGGTGGAGCGGATCTCCCCGGAAGCTCCGGTGCCGGTGCTGCGGCATGCCCAGCGGTATGAGCGGCCGGGTGGTGCGGCGAACGTCGCGATGAACCTCGCGGGATTGGGATGTCAGACGTATCTGTGCGGCTTGTGGGGGGCGGATGCAGAACAGGGCGAACTGACCCGGCTGCTGGAGCCCGCGGGTGTGGACATGCTGGGCGTGGTGACGAGCTCGCTGCCGACGATTTCGAAGACCCGGATTGTAGCTCGGACGCAGCAGTTGATGCGGCTGGATATCGAAAGCCGGGAGCGGCCTCCCTATGAAGAGACGCAGCGGTTGCAGGCGCGGGCGATCCAACTGGTTGATAAGGTGCATGCGGTCATCCTTTCCGACTATGCGAAGGGTGTGCTGACGGATGAGGTGTGTGAGGCGGTGATTCGGTCGGCTCGGGCAGCGGGGGTGCCAGTGCTGGTGGATCCGAAGTCGAAGGACTTCAGCAAGTACTCCGGGGCGACGATGGTCTGTCCTAATTTGAACGAGCTTTCGGTTGCGACGGGTGTCCCGGCGCACGAGACGGAGTTGATGATTGACGCGGCGCGTCTGCAGATGGCGGAGCATGACATCAAGTTCATGACCGTGACCATGAGCGAAAAAGGCATTCGCATTCTCGGTCCAGATGGAGACTTTCACTCGCCTGCACGGGCACGTGAGGTGTTTGATGTTTCTGGTGCGGGGGATACGGTGATCGCGACGCTGGCGGCTTCGCTGGCTGGCGGCTTGCACATTAACACAGCGGTGGAGTTGGCGAACCTAGCGGCCGGGATTGTGGTCGGCAAGATTGGGACCGTCCCGATTGCTCAGCATGAGCTGATTGCGCTGCTGACGCCGAGCACCGGGGTGACTTCAGGAGAGAAGATTCTGGACTTTGACCGCGTGCAGCGGCGAGTAGCGGAGTGGCGTGCTTCCGGCGAGACTGTGGTGTTCACCAATGGGTGTTTCGACCTGCTTCATGTGGGGCACATTTCGTTGCTGGAAGACTGCCGACGGTTTGGATCGAAGCTGGTGCTGGGGCTAAATTCAGATGCTTCCGTGTGCCGGTTAAAGGGGCCAACGCGGCCGATTGTGGGCGAGCGCGAACGTGCCAGAGTGATGGCGGCGCTGGCGAGCGTGGATGCGGTGGTGCTATTTGATGAAGACACGCCGCTGGAGTTGATCCAGGCGCTGAAGCCGAATGTGCTGGTGAAGGGCGGGGACTATACGGTGGACACTGTGATTGGTCATGAGGATGTAATTGCGCACGGCGGACGCGTGGAGATTATTCCGACGGTTGAAGGATTCTCGACGACGAATATTGTGAAGAAACTGACAGTGCCGGTTGTGGAGGTTCGCGGGTGATTATCGTTACGGGCGGCGCGGGATTTATCGGAAGTAATCTTATCGCTGAACTGAATCGGATTGGCGAGCGAGACATTCTGGTTGTCGATAATCTTGCGCCTGCAGCAAATCTCTCCGGACCAAAGTTTTTGAACCTTTGGGGCGCGGAGTTTGCGGACTATATGGACAAGGTAGAGTTTCGTCAGGCACTTGCGGCGGGCGATTTCAAGCATGCGAAGGTGCGTGCGATTCTGCACCAGGGCGCTTGCTCGAACACGCTTGAAGATGACGGCCGCTACATGATGGACAACAACTTCACCTACTCAAAGGAGTTGCTGGAGTTTGCGACGGAACGTGCGGTGCCAATGGTCTATGCTTCGACCGCGGCGGTGTATGGGCTGAGCGAGACCTTTGCGCCGACCTCGTCGAATGAGCGTCCACTAAACATTTACGGGTATTCAAAGCTGGTGTTCGATAACTTTGTGCGGCGGCAGTTTGCGGTCGCAAAGCCGAAGAGCACGGTGGTGGGGCTTCGGTACTTCAACGTTTATGGGCCGCGTGAACAACATAAGGGTCGCATGGCTTCCGTGATTCACCACTTCACGAAGCAATTGAAGGAGACGGGGACTATCCGGATGTTTCAGGGGTCGGGTGGTTATGGGGATGGGGAACAGCGGCGGGATTTTGTGTTCGTGAAGGATCTTTGCCGAATCAATTTGTTTTTTGCGGGGCTATTGCCGGATAGCCGCAAGGCTGCGGTGCATGCGGTGATGAACGCGGGCACGGGTGAGGCCAGGTCGTTCAAGGCAGTGGCAGAGGCGCTGATGACGGTTCATGGACCGGGGAAGACGGAGTTTATTTCTTTTCCGGAAGACCTGATAAATCGGTACCAGCATTTTACGGAGGCGGATGTGGCGGGGCTTCGGGAATGTGGGTATGGGGCACCATTTACGAGTCTTGAAGAGGGCGTGACGGAGACGTTTGCGGATGCTTCGATGGTGTAGAGGTTGAAGTTCTTTGGCAACCGCAACTGCAGATCCCTCCGCTGTGCTGCGGAGTGACAATCAGAACCTTGGCTTCTGGAAAGGCGACATAGTCATGTTAACCATATCTGTAGATCGCCCAGCAGGCAGCTCCATGAAGTCCCTAGATATCACTTTCATGGGTGCCAACGCGGTTGGAATCGTGCTTTACCTTGTGCTTGCATCTCGCAGTGGGAGCATACCGTAGGAGCACAGGATAGTTCCCGTCACTGGCGAGCCATTCGTATGCGCTGTCCTCGCGCTGCCCATGTTGGGGGTCTTTCTTTTGGCAGATATCGCTTGGGGAGTATTGCTCTTACGCGATAGGAAATCCAAAAGAAGGCCGTGATGGTTTGTCGCTGCGGCGGTGTGGCTGCATGCAATAGGCATCAATTTCCCGTCAGTAATTCGGGCCTCGACTCTTCGATCTGGACTTGAGGGGGAAGGCAGCGCTCTGTTGTTCTATAGTCCTTTGTTGGATTGCATTTAAGTGGACTTTGAGGTGAGAAATTGATGGCTGAGTCTGTGCGTCGCCCTTCGATCTTCTGTATTAGCACGTATGAAAAAGGCCAGGCTTTTATGCGGGAGGTCGCCGCGCTGGGTTGTGAGGTGCGGCTGCTGACGGTAGACACGCTGCACGATGCGGATTGGCCGAAGGAGATCCTGACTGAGTTTCTGACGATGCCTGAGGAGATGACGCCCGGGCAGGTTCTGAATACCATTAGTTATCTGGCCCGGACGCGGTGGATCGACCACATTGTGGCGCTGGATGAGTTTGATCTAGAAGTGGCCGCACTGATGCGAGAGCATATGCGGCTGCCGGGAATGGGCGAGACGGTCACGCGGTTTTTCCGGGACAAGCTGGCCATGCGGACGCAGGCAAAAGCGGCCGGTGTACCAGTGCCTGAGTTTACGCCGGTACTTCACTACGATGATCTCCATAGCTTTATGGCTTCCGTTCCCGGGCCGTGGCTCCTGAAGCCTCGGACGAATGCATCGGCGATTGGGATCAAACCGATTGCGCATCCGGATGAGCTTTGGCCGATTCTGGATGAGTTGGGGGATTTGCAGAGCCAATATATCCTGGAACGGTTTGTGGCGGGCGAGGTTTTCCATGTCGAAGGCGTAACGTGGGAAGGAGAGCTTTTGTTCAGCGCGCCATTCAAGTATGGCAAGCCGCCGATGCAGACGATGCACCAAGGCGGAATCTTCTCGACACGGACAATTGATGTGAGTTCAGAGGATGCGGAAGCGCTGGAGGCGGTGCATAAACCGATGTTAAAAGCGCTGCAACTGGTGTCGGGGGTGACACACTCGGAGTTCATCAAGGCTGAGGCGGATGGGGAGTTCTACTTTTTGGAGACGGCGGCGCGAGTGGGCGGTGCGTACATAGCGGAGACGCTGGAGTTTGCGACGAATGTGAATCCTTGGGTGGAGTGGGCTCGGATTGAGGTTGCGCTGGTCAAGGGCG
>JAYVDT010000173.1:0-1758 GCA_043749265.1 Rhodanobacteraceae bacterium
AAACAAGAGTGCGCAACCAAGTCTTGTGAATGTCTAAATATATTTCCTAACGCCAATTTGACCAAAATAAGTAAATTTTCGGTCAAGGCATTCCCGACGGTACCACTAAATAAAGAAGTACGATACGTCCTTCACTCGCTTGCTACAACTGAGAATTTCCCGCCCCTACACGGAAAGTTGTAGCTGGCCGATAGATTGCCAATTCGTTCGCGGCAACATGCAAACAAGACCAACTGTTACCCGTTGGCCTTATTCGCATCGTTGTCTCCTCGCCACTTTATTGCACTTGCCATGAGCATCCGGCTGTGGAATTTGGACCCGGAACCGGGATGAAGGTAGCGCTTGCTCCCGGACCAACAACACTGCTTCCGGTTAAGAGTTCACCGGTGTTTGCAGATACCATGGCTGTCACCGCACCCAAGTTATTTACCTGGCGTGGCTGCGAATAGCCAATGCAACTCGGCAGCATCACGGTCTGTGCTGTCTTGGCGTTCAGGTCGAGGAACCTGTCTCCCGCAGTCTCTTTGTAGGAGGCACTGTTGGTCGCATGATGATTATTGGCAGCCGAGCCCAGCATTTCGTTGATCGCATTCTGCATCACGCCTGCGATGTACGGCTCACACGCCTTTGAAGGATGCAAGCCATCCGGGAAGCAATATGTGTTGACATACGCTCCGTCCGCTCCCAGATGCGGCTCGGTTGCCAGGTCGGCAAGGTTATCCACGCCCCAGCTATAAGCATTAGCGCGGATGATCGCATTCAGCTTATCTCTGCCTGCATCGTCGGCAAGTCCACTGGCTGATTGGCCAGAGATCTCCGTCGCCAACACAACGCGTGCACCAAGCGCCTTCGCCTTGGTGACCATGCACTTAATGTCAGCCGCATTGTCTTCAGGCGTGTGGTTTGGAAAGAGCAGCACGTCATCCACGCCGCCCAGCCACGCAAAGATGACAGGGCCCGAGCCCGGCCCAATCCTTTGACCAAAGGTAAGATCGAACATCGCGCAGCCATCGTAAGCAGACAGCCCAGGTGAGGTAAATGGAACTACCTGATAGGCGCTATCGGTCAACGCCATCAACGCAGGCCATGCCGTCGCCACGGTCATCCCTGCACCTGAGGTGCGGCTATCAAAGCCGGCCAGCACAAGGGGCGTGGGAGTTGTCAGCGGAGGATACGCTGTGGGCACGCCCTTTGCATGGATGAAGTTCAATGCAGTCGTTGCAGCGGCTGCACCTTCTGCAACCGTCAATGGCGCATCCCATGCCCAGACGCCCGCCAGCTTTCCGGTGAATTGCACCGCGTCATACGCTGTTGAGTAGCCAAGCTGATAATTGCCCGACGTGGGTACAGGACAGGTGCCAACATCTCCCTGCTTCAGGTAGGGAAGCTCAACGCCATCAATCAGGTAGTGCGTCTTTGTGACGCCTCCGCCAATATTGCCACCGCAGATCATCGTCCAGACGTGCCATCCGGCAGACACTGGTTGCGCAGCTCTGTCTTGTCTGAACCGAATGCAGCAAAACGCTGACTCCTGCCGGCATACGCTTCAGTTGAGGCAATCCAGCATGGCCCGCCAGAACTGGTGTGGCACAGCAACGAGGCATTGGGCTGGAACGCAGACAAGTCGCCATAACCCGTTGCCTGTGGAGCCGTCAGATGCCCCCATGGCGCCTGGTAGTACGCGATCATCCACGTCTTCGTCGCATTCAATGGAGCTGGGACAGCAACATAGGATCCTGGACTCGCAAGATTCACGTC
>JAYVDT010000174.1:0-1753 GCA_043749265.1 Rhodanobacteraceae bacterium
GGCACGTACTTCCTCCGCCTCTTCAATGCGGACGGCAGCGAGGCCGAACTCTCCGGCAATGGCACCCGCTGCGTCGCTGCTTGGCTCGCCCACAGCGAAGGCCTCAACGAGGTCGCGCTCGGCACCCACGGCGGCGTCCGCACCTGCCGTGTCATCAGGCAGGAAGGCCCGGTTTACCAGATTGAAAGCGGCATGGGGATCCCCCGCGTCATGCGCCGCATCATTGAACTGCCTGGCATCGGCAATGTCGAAGGCGCGATGGTCAACGTCGGCAATCCCCACTTCGTGCTCTTTGTGGATAGCGAGGACTTTAGTTCGCACGGCCTGCCGTGGCAGCAACTAGGCGAACGCATCGCCACTAGTCCCCTCTTTCCACACGGCACTAATGTGGAGTTCGTCCGGGTCACGTCGCCGGCTGAGATCGAGTTTCGCATCTACGAGCGCGGCTGCGGCCCGACTACCTCATCTGGCACCGGAACCTGCGCCTCGTCGACCGCTGCTATCGCGATTCGAGGCGCTGATCGCGAACTTACGGCCTTGGCCCAGGGCGGCACGCAACGCATCGTCTGGCCCGCCAACGATCAGCCCATGATGCTCACCGGCCCAGCCGAGATCATCTGCACCGGCGAGGCGTGGGAGCTATGAAGACTGTCAAGCCCAAGGCTCTGCACCCCGGCGCGATGCTCAGCATCATCTCCCCCGCGAGTACGCCCAGGCCGGAACTGGTGCAACAGGGCAGTGCCGCGCTGGAACGCCTTGGGTACCGCACAAAGCTTTTTCCGAACGCGCTCGACCGCGGCCCCCTGTACTACGCCGGCACCCTGCAGGACCGTCTCGCAGACCTTCACGCGGCCTTCGCGGATGACGAGGTGGATGGCATCATCTGCTCGCGCGGCGGATGGGGCTCGGCGGAACTGCTGCCCTATCTCGACAAGGCTCTCATCTCCGCGCACCCGAAAGCTTTGCTTGGCTATAGCGATATCACCTCGCTCCACACCTGGCTGCAACGCGAATGTGGATTGGTTACGTTTCAGGCGCCCATGGTCGCCGCAGACTTTGCCAAGGACGATGGCGTGCACCTTCCTAGCTGGCATGCAGCGCTCGGTGGATCTCAGGCATGGACGCTCGGGGCGGAAACCGGGCTGCGGGTCCTGCGTCCAGGCGTAGCTGAAGGCACCCTGAGCGGTGGCTGTATCTCGATCTATGCCGAGGGGCTCGGCACTCCGTACGGGCCGCTGGCCCACGATGGTTTGCTTTTCTTTGAGGATATCGGCGTCAAGCCGTACCAGTGGGATCGCATGCTGGTGCATGTGCAGCACGCGGGAATGCTGGCGAACGTGCGTGGGATTATCTTCGGCGATATGCAGCAGTGCGTCGAGCCCGGCGAGCAGCAAGCGATAGAAGCGTCTTTGCTATACGCGCTTCGTGACTTCGCGGGGCCAGTGGCGATCGGGCTGCGCGCTGGGCATGTGGCTAGTGGCAATGTCACCTTGCCGCTCGGCATTCAGGCTCGGCTTGACTGCGGTGACGCGACGAATCCAAAGATGTACTTTCTGGAAACGGCGGTTGAAGGTTAGGCTTAAGTTTTTGGAGTTGCGATGAACAGGGAAGCACAGGCCACGAAACACATCCACCTCATCGGAATCTGCGGTACCGCCATGGCGTCGCTCGCCGGAATGCTGCAGGCGGCGGGACACCGCGTTACGGGTTCTGATACGGGCGCATACCCACCCATGAGCGACCAGTTGGCGGC
>JAYVDT010000175.1:0-6100 GCA_043749265.1 Rhodanobacteraceae bacterium
ATCGCTTATGACGTCCTCTTCGACAACCTGGGCACACTCTCCTTCCCGCCCCAGTACTCCGTCACCAACGATGTTGGAAGCGGCACAGCACCTGCAGAAGGATCCGCCGACTTCCTTAAAAATGGCGGTCTTCTTCCAGGTGTCGGAAGCGGGGCGATTGTCTATCCCAACACTCCCGACGGCCTGAAAGCGCAGCGCGCAGCTACCTCGGCTTTCCTGCCGGATCAGGTCCTGCCCTACGCGGAAACCTACACCCTGACCATCCAGCGCACCATTGGTAGTTCCTTCACCGCAGAGATCGGCTATATCGGAACCCGCGGTATCCACCTCGCGACGCAGGATCAGATCAACCGGCAGCCCAAGGCGACCGCTCAAAACCAGTTGTTCACGGTTGCTAACGGTGGAAATGTCATCGCAGGTTCCGGCAGCAACAATACGCTGGCTCAGATAGCTTCTCTTTCGAACATCGTCCCGGGATATCTGAACGCCCCCGGTGGCGCTTTCACGGGCAAGATTACCTCCTACCAGCCTTACTCCGGATCTAACTACAACGGACTGGTAACCAACCTCACCCGCCGTATGCAGAATGGCCTCCAGCTCAACTTCTCCTATACCTACTCAAAGACGATGGATAGCGCCACGGCGGAAGTATTCGCTACCACCCTCACACCACGCCGCCCGCAGAACTCGCAGTGCATCGCATGCGAATATAGCCGTTCGGCTCTCGACCGTACGCATCGCATTACTCTCGAGGCACTCTACGACCTGCCGCTTTACAAGCACTCCAGCAATTTCTTCAAGAAAAACCTGATCGGTAACTGGGAAGTCTCTCCCATCTACACGTATGAGTCGCCCGAGTACGCTACGCCTCTCGCTGGCTACAATTCCAACTTGAACGGCGACAGCAAAACCGCAATCGATCGCCCCAACATCAACCCCAACGGCGTCAAAGGAACGGGTTCAGGCGTCGTTCCCTACGTCAACGGAGCACTTGCCTCCAATTGCCCCCTTAACAGCCCCAAAGCAGCCAACGGCAATGGCACGAGTCTCTTTGCAGCCTGCGCTGCGGATACGATCGGCTACTCCGCAGGTTCTCTCAGCAAAGGAATTTCTGGCACCACGGGTAACGTCAGCTCCTTCCAGGTCTTCACTCCATCCAATGCCTACTATGTTGCTGCAGGCCCAGGCACATCGCCAAACGCATCACGCAACACGTTACCTATCCGCCCGATCAACAACGTTGACCTGGCAGCTTACAAGCGCGTCACGCTCCGTGATCACTATGGCATCGAGCTCGGCGTTCAGGCCTTCAACGTCCTCAACCACGCGCAATACATTCCCGGAACCGTTGACAACGTAAATACATCCAGCTTTGTTGCCAATTACAACTTCAACACGGTCTCGAGCGGCTTCTTCAATCAACCGCAAAAAGTCTTCAGCAACAACCCTCGCACCATGCAGCTCACCGGCAAGATCACCTTCTAATCGCAACCCAACAAGCAAAAGGGGCGCTCCTCGGAGCGCCCCTTTTCACGTCTGTTATTTATCTAAAAGCGTGCAATCTGGAAGAGGATCGAATCAGCTAGCGTGCCCTTCCAGCTCTTCCTCACCCGGGAGCGGACTCAATCCCAACCCCCGACCCTCTTTCTTCTTCTTGCGGGTCGGAAAGGCCTGGGGCGGAGGCGGAGGCGTCAGGATGTTCTGCACCTGCTGCTCGACGGCTCCCCAGTACTTGATATCTGCCGGACGCGCGGAGGGCACGCTTTGCCGCAGCCTGGAGTACCAGAGGCTCCACTCCAGTTCTTTGCTGTTGTTGTTGTCGATCGCGGTCTGTACCCGCCGCACTTCACTGGGAACTGCCATTGCTATGCCTTCACTGTCTGGGCTACAGGCGCGAGGCCCGTCGATTCTGCCTGTTCCTGCGCGTGGTAGCTCGAGCGCACCAGGGGCCCGGATTCAACGTGCTTGAAGCCCATGGCGAGCGCCTCGTGCTTCAGAAAGGCAAACTCGTCCGGTGTATAAAACCGGCTCATGACCAGGTGATCTTTGGACGGGCGAAGGTATTGCCCGATCGTCAGGATATCCACTTTACGATCCGCCAAATCGCGAAACACTGTCAGCAGCTCATGAATCTCTTCACCCAGACCCACGATAATTCCCGTCTTGGTCACCTGGTTGAAGCCCATCTCGGCGGCAATCTCTTTTGTCTGCTCCAGAAAACGCAACGACCGCGGATACTTTCCGCCGGACTTCGCAATCCGATAGAGCCGCGGCACGGTCTCGATGTTGTGATTGAGAATATCCGGCCTGGCCGCGACCACCAGTCGCAGGGAAGTCTCCTTGCCCTGGAAGTCCGGTGTCAGCACTTCGACGCGGCATCCCGGCGCCTGCGCCCGAATCTCGCGAATCACCTCTACAAACGCATGCGCGGCCCCGAGGTTGTCGTCATCCCGGTTCACACTTGTGACTACAGCGTGCGCCAGGCCTAGCTGAGCGACCGCGTAAGCCACACGGCGCGGCTCATCCATGTCGATCGGCTCCGGCCTGCCCTTGGGCACCGCGCAGAAACCACAACGCCGCGTGCACAGGTTGCCGAGCATCATGAACGTCGCGGCCTTCTGGTTCCAGCACTCGCCAATGTTGGGGCACTGAGCGCTCTCGCACACGGTATGCAGATTGAGATCGCGGGCCATTTTCTTGAGTGCGTGGAACGTCTCGCCCACGGGTGCCTTGGCCTTAAGCCATTCCGGCTTGCGAACCGCAACCCGGGGGCCAAGGTCAATTTGTACGAGTTCAGAGGTCACTGCTGCCGTAGCCATCTCTTTTATTGTAAGCTCCCGGCTCAGGCCTTGTCCCTTGCCGCCCTGGCCGCGGTGCGCGCGCCATGAGCCTCCTTCGTCGCGCAGTAGAGCACCCGCTCGACCGCGCAGATCACATTTCCTTCGAGGTCCACTACGTCAACCTGAAATGCCGGCTCGTAAACGCCGTCCCGCGCTAGCGCCTCGCGGATCTCGGCCAGGCGCTCGTCCGTCAGCTCAAAGTGGGCCCTCACAGCGGTCACGCCCGGTCGCTTGAACCGAATGGAGCCAGCCTTGTCCCACACGACGAAGCCTCGGCCCAGCGCATGCCGCAGCATGACCATGTAAAACGGGTCGGTCATGCTGAACAGGCTCCCGCCAAAGTGCGTTCCGACATAGTTTCGGTTTAGCCGTGTAAGCCGCATCTCCACGTCCAGCGACCGAAGATCATCCGACTGCCGCGTCACCCGAATTCCTGCGCCCAGCAGCGGCGGCCAAAGATTGATCCACCGCATCACCCGCGCTGGTGTGAACAGGCCCTTCGTCACAGCATTCTGTCTCTGACTTCCGGCCGGACGAGGTAGAGAAAGAACATCAGCATGAAAAATCCCTGGATGATTGTCGGCACCGCATGGATCTTGCTGAAGAGATAAAAATAGCTCGCGCTCAACAGCAGGCAGCCGGCCATCACGGTGGCGTGCCCCCACCGCCGCATCCGCAGCAGGCCGGACAGCCCCACGACCAGAATTGTGCAAAGCGCCAGCACGCCGTACTTCACCGCCCCCAGGCCATAAAGATTGCGAAGCGCACCAAACACGTTGATAAGCGTCAGCAGGAGCAGGAACAGGGCGATCCCGGCGACTCCGGGCAACATCTTTCCCTTCGCGACCGGGGGGGCCGCGCTTGCGTTCTCAGGGTTGGTCGTCTTCGGATTTGTTGTCAAAGCGTGTGCAAGTAGGCGAGCAGGTCGTCCACATCTCCGTTATCCAGTTGGTTACCTATGGCCGGCATCAGATTGCGGCCATGCAGGATCGTGGCGGTCACACGTTCGTCCGTGGCGGCGGCACCGCTTGGCAGCGAAGATTTTTTAAATACACCCAGCATAGAGGGGCCATGCAGCGAGCCCGTCTCGCGATCGTAATGGCAGGCCGCGCAACGGGTTTGGAATACCGCATGTCCGCGCGCCTGCTGCGGATTCAACTCGGAAAGAGCCATCGGGGGAGGGGTGCTGTGGCAACCTGTAAGGGCCGCAATACAGCCCGCGATCAGCATTACTGAAAATAGCTTCATCGTCTCCTATTCTCTCATTCCGAGCCGAGGCCTTATCGACTCTATGCATACTTACCCCCTAACCGTTACAATCGTGCGGAGTACAACATCCATCCACTGTATTATCGTCGGACAACCTGACGTGCTTTCTTCCAAGGAGAATTACGCCCCATGAATTTGACTGTACGAGTGCCGGTCACAGCCGGATTAATGGCCCTCCTTTTGATCTCTGCTACCGGATGCAAGCGTCTGCGCGCCGCCGATCAGTTAAACAAAGGCGTGGCCGCCTTCAAGAATGCTCGTTTTGAAGAGGCCGAGAATCGCTTCCAGAGCGCTCTCGACATCGATCCGAGCTATGACAACGCGCGGCTCTATCTCGCGACGACCTACAGCTCGCAGATCGTGCCGAATCTAGACACGCCCGAAAACAAGAAGATCGCCCAGATGGCCTACGACGGATTCTCGGAAGTCTTGAAGAAGGACCCGAACAGCGTCCCGGCCCTCAAGCAGATCGCATCCATTGACCGCAACACGGGAAAGCTGGAAGAAGCCAAGGCCGACGAGAAGAAGGTCATCTCGCTCGTCCCCAACGACGCCGAAGCCTACTACACCATTGGTGTCGTCGACTGGCTCCAGGCCTACAAGAATGCAACCACGGTGTTACAGAGTGAGGGCCTGACGGACAAGAGCGATGGAAACTTCAAGCTCTCGAAGGCTGGCTGTGCCCGCTTGTCTGCTCAGAATACGCCGCTCGTCACCGAAGGTCTCGAGTACCTGGCCAAGGCTGTCCAAATCAATCCGACCTACGAAGAAGCCATGACCTACCTCTCGCTCATGAGCCGACGCAAGGCCGATCTCGAATGTGGAAACGTCGAGTCCGTCAAGGTTGACCTCGCTGCCGCCGAAATGTGGGCCCAGAAGTCCATGGGAGCCCGCAAGGAAAACGAGCGTCGCAAGGAAGAAAAGACTCACGGCGTTACCCAGTAATTTATCTATCGCAACAAGAAGAAGAGGCCTCCCATCCAGGAGGCCTCTTCGTTTTCCGGCGTAACGACGTTCAAGACTGCATTGCATCTGCTCGGATAGAATGGCCATCCATGCCTGAGCTGTCGGTCCCGATCACTCCAATCAAGAAAATCCTTATCGCCAACCGTGGCGAAATTGCACTCCGCGTCATCCGCGCCTGCCGTGAACTCGGCATCCACACGGTCGCGATTTACTCGGATGCAGACCGCGCCGCGCTGCACGTTCTGGCCGCCGACGAAGCCTACCGCCTGGGCCCTGCCCCCGCGTCAGAAAGCTATCTCCGTGGCGACCTCATTCTCGAAATCGCTCAGAAAACCGGTGCCGACGCCATCCATCCTGGCTACGGTTTCCTGTCAGAAAACGCTGACTTTGCCGATGCCTGCGCCGCCGGCAACGTCATCTTTATCGGCCCAGGCGGAAGTTCCATGCGGACGCTCGGCTCCAAAACCAGGGCACGCCAGGCTGCCGATGCCGCTGGCATGCCCCGCGTTCCCGGCTCCGTTACCGGCCTCGCTCACGTTGAAGAAGCGATCCAGGTGGCTATGGAGATCGGCTTCCCCGTCATGCTCAAGGCTGCGGCCGGTGGCGGCGGCAAAGGCATGCGCGCCGTTCAATCCGCCGCCGAAATCCCCGAGGCCTTCACCTCCGCGTCGTCCGAAGCTCTCAACTCGTTCGGCTCGGCCGAGGTCTATCTGGAAAAGCTCATCGTTCGCCCTCGCCACATCGAAATCCAGCTCATGGCCGACGCCCACGGCAACTGCCTCTACCTCGGCGAGCGCGAATGCAGCGTCCAGCGCCGCCACCAGAAAGTTATCGAAGAAGCGCCATCTGCCGTCGTTTCGCCGGAACTCCGCAAGAAGATGGGCGAAGCCGCCGTCCGCCTTGCGCTCTCCGCAGGCTACGTCAACGCCGGCACGGTCGAGTTCCTCGTCGATAACGCCGGAACCCCGCAGGAAGCCTTCTACTTCCTCGAAATGAACACCCGCCTCCAGGTCGAGCACCCCGTC
>JAYVDT010000176.1:0-1751 GCA_043749265.1 Rhodanobacteraceae bacterium
GCACGACGAGTGCATCACCGTTATTCTCGCCGGGCATGAGACCACGGCCAACGCGCTGTCCTTCGCCCTGCACCTCATCGCACAGCATCCCGACGTGCAGACACATCTCCACGAAGAAGCAACCAAAGTCCTTGGCGAACGCCCCCCTACTGCCGCGGATTACGCTCAGCTTCCTTACGCCACCCAGGTCTTCGCGGAGGCCATGCGCCTCTACCCGCCCGTCTGGGTCACCGCACGAACCTGCGAAGTTCCCTACGAGATCGCAGGCTACAAAATCGCCCGGGGTGCCACCCTTCTCGCCCCCCAGTATGTTGTCCATCGCGATCCACGCTTCTTTCCCGATCCCGACCGCTTCAACCCCGCCCGGCACACCCCTGAGGCCAAATCGCAACGCCCCCGCTACGCATATTTCCCCTTCGCTGGTGGCAGTCGACAGTGCATCGCCGAGGGACTTGCCTGGATGGAAGGAACGCTGGTCCTGGCTGTCATCGCACGTGATTGGACGCTCACACCACCGCCCGGTTCTCCAGCAGTTCCAAGAGTCTCCCCAACCATCAGCCTCCGTCCCAAGCAAGGTATTCCCCTGCATATCGAACGCCGATTTTGAAAGATAAGCAGGAATTTCCATCAAAACCCAGCCAGCCCTCAACTGAATGCAGACAACGCTTTCCAATGATTGCAAAAATCAGATTTGCCAATCCCCAGATTCTTGTGCGCACAGTTGGTCATCCAGGACACGTTCACCGAGGGCTCGCGTGAGTCTGACGCCGCCTTCGTTTCGCACCCCATGCCGGGGGCTTATTGTCGGGGTGAAACGTGTTCCCTGTCGCACACATTTCGGTCACCGCAAATCAAATTTCAATCTGACCGATTCGTTCAAATTTGTGACGTTCAACAGCCAGCCGCCAAGACTTCAGATGCCCTACTAAGCTTGGCGCATTCTGTTGAGGACATGGCTCCTTCTGTAAGTGAGCACATTCATATAAGAGAGAAAGATTCTGCCGAGATGGCCAGCTTTTCGATTTCGCCCTCACGGATCAATACGATCTGAAATGGTCGTTAAAGCAGTCTGAAATAGGCTGCACGCCACCACCCACTTCAGTTTTATCGCGACCATCGCATAAGAAAGTCGATATCAAATCAAAACTAAAAAGGGCGGACTCCGTAGAGTCCGCCCTTTCAGTTTTCACGCGAAGCGTCCAGAACAGCACGAAGTGCTATTCGGCAGCCATTTCTTCTTGTTCGCCTTCCATGCGCATCTGTTCTAGCTCACGCTCTTCGGCTTCGATGGCTGCGGTGACTTCCTGCTGGACCTGGGCTGCCGCTTCTTCTAGCTCTGGGGAGAGCTGAACGTTACGGTAGTACTCCATGCCGGTACCGGCGGGGATCAAGCGGCCTACGATGACATTTTCCTTGAGGCCGCGCAGCGTGTCGATGCTTCCGTTGATGGAAGCCTCGGTGAGTACGCGGGTGGTCTCCTGGAAGCTGGCGGCCGAGATGAAGCTGTCGGTCGAAAGCGACGCCTTGGTAATGCCGAGCAGCAACGAGCGCCCGATGGCCGGACGTCCGCCCGTCATCAGTACACGCTGGTTCTCGGCGTCGAAGCGGAAGCGATCCGTCTGCTGGTCGACCAGGAAGGTCGTGTCGCCAACTTCCTCGATCTTGACCCAGCGGAGCATCTGCCGAACGATGGTCTCAATGTGCTTGTCCGAGATGGTCACACCCTGCAAGCGGTAGACCTCCTGGATTTC
>JAYVDT010000177.1:0-6076 GCA_043749265.1 Rhodanobacteraceae bacterium
AGCCTTTCTGCTGAAAATTGCGAAACGGTGTGAAACATATCCACTTTGCGTTCCAATTTCTTGTAAAGCAGTTCCCACTTCATTCTTGTCTTCCAGTAAGTCGAATCTCGAATGTGAGCACCTGGCTCAAAGTATCCGGCATCATGTGCCGTCATGCACAGACGCGCACGCTTCACCGGGACGTAGGACTCACCAGTACAAAACACCACGTCCGCCTCGGGCCAATACTTCTCTGCGCTGGGGCTGTCCAAAAAGAACCATAGAGCTTGTTGGCGGCTCGTATCATGTTGGAAGGAATGGTACTTGTACCCGGTCCACGGCTCCTGCACGAGAGGAAGAATGCGAGACATGTCCGACGCATCTGCCAACACACGCAGATCGATGTCGTTCCGCATAGCCAGATGTTCCGTAATCTGTCTCGCGGTCCGACCGGCACCAGTAGAGCCATGAATATTCCGAAGATGCACGTAAGCCAGAAGGTGCAAGGGCCTTGCATGACAAGCAGCAGCGGGTTGTTGATTTGGCGCTAAATTTGCGTTCAAGAGACGTGCTCCGGTAGCCATAGGTTATTCCTTCTACCGCCCTGCTCATACCTGAAGCAGGGCGAAGCATCATCTCCGACGAACACCTTTACCATAACCATTACAACCGTTAGGTCCTAGCCCGTGTAGGCTTCAAGCCACATTTTTATATTTATGAGAACCTTCGGGTTTGTCGTCAGTTGACGACTACCCATGCCTCATTTACTGAGAGACTAGTGGATGTTTGGCGAGGAGCAAATCCGATGAAACGATTACTGTTACTGCTCTGGATCTTCAGTCTGAACTCGCGCCTGAATGCCCAAAACAGTTTGCAGCGACGTCCGCCACCAGCTACGGAATACGTTTTGGGATCTGGCGATCAGCTCTCGCTGCACATCACCGATCTCGAAGAGTTACCGGACAAACCAATCACAATCGACCCTTCCGGCTATATAGATTTACCGCTCGCAGGTCGGGTGCACGCCGATGGCCTAACGCTTAGCGAGCTGAAGACAACGATTGCGAAGCAGCTGCAGCCCTACATTACGAAGCCCGAGATCTCCATGAACCTTGTGTCGAGCGGAAGCCAGCCGGTTTCTATCATCGGCGAAGTGAACAGTCCCGGAGTTCATCAGCTTTCCGGTTCCAAGCGTTTGCTGGAAGTACTTTCGCTGTGTGGCGGTTTAAAGCCGGATGCCGGCCCCAACGTGCTGGTGACGCGTCAACAAAAGTGGGGACCCATCAGTGCTCCTCATATGAGCGTAGATCCGGGCACGGGGGCAACCACCGCGACGTTTTCAATCGACGCGCTCATGGCTTCGAAGGCTCCTGAGGACAATATTCTGATTCGCGCCGACGACATCGTCTCCGTCCCGCGAGCTGAACTCATCTACGTGGTTGGGGATGTGCGCAAGCCTGGTGGCTTTCAACTCTCAACGCATCAGAGCGTTTCGTTGCTGCAAGCTCTGTCTCTTGCCGAGGGCTTGGGACCTGACCATTCTGCACGCCACGCTCGGATTTTGCGGCCTGTCCCAGGTGGGGATGGCACACCGCGAGATATCCCCGTGGATGTGGAAATGATCTTTGCCGGCAAGGCGCCCGACGTTCCACTGTTCGGTAATGATGTGCTCTTTATTCCTCACAGTGGCCTCAAGGTCACAGCACGTCGTGCCTTGGACGCCGCAATCGGTGTCGGCTCAGGGATCCTGATCTATCACTGAGTCCTTATGAAGTCTTCCATCCTGAACGGTTTGCCACAAGCATCTGTCTTTGAAGGTTTGCCATGGACCATCCGCTGTTGGACCCCCGTGGTCCCCGTCTTGACCTGTCTCCTCTATCAACTGGCCCCACGGTCCGTGCTCATCCGCGTGCGATCCCTTACGAGGCGGCCCCGGAAAGCATGCTCGATGAATATGCCCGTGTATTCAAGCGGCGCCGCCGGTTAATCCTCTTTTGCGCATGTGCTGGGGCATTGCTCAGTCTATTGTTCGGCCTAGTCTCACTTCCCGTTTATACGACGCGGACCTCGCTCGACATCCGTAGCCTGAACAACGACTTCATCAACATGCGGAGTGTCGCCCCTACAGGAGACAATACGTCTCCGGACAACGATACCAATCTGCAAACGCAGATCAAGCTTCTGCAGAGCGAATCGTTGATTGAGCAGGTCAAGAACAACCTTCTGGCGCAGCCCCACCCAAGGTCGATCCCTAGAGAGGATCTTCTGTCTCGGCTGGGGCGTCCCGCGCATCTCGATAGGGCTGACGCGATTCCCTACGAGGCCGTTGTCGAGGATGCGTCAAAGCGGACCAAGGTAAAGCCTCTTGGCCTCACTCGCCTGGTGGAGATCACTTGCTCGTCCTACGACCCACAGTTTTCTGCCACGTACTGCAACACCCTAACCAATACATTTGAAGAGCTGGACCGGCAAACCCGCGTACTGGAGGCCCAGAAGACAAGTGAGTGGCTGACGCATCAGGTTGCCGACGTGCGGCTGCGCAGCGTGGAAGCCGAGAAAAAGCTGGAGCAAGCAGTCGGCGGAAACGGGCTGATGTTATCCCAGACCACAACCAGCTCAGGTGAAGAACGGCTACGTTCCATCCAGGATGAACTGACACGGGCACAGGCGGACCGCATCCAGAAAGAGGCGCAAAGTACTGTAGCGTTGGGAGCGCCGGCGGACACACTTCCCGGGGTACAGGACAATCCTGAGCATCGTGCTTATGAGGTCAAGCTTGCCGAACTGAATAATCAGGTTGCTCAACTTGTGCCCGCGCTCACGGAACAGAATACGAAAGTCGTACGGCTACGTTCACAGATCGCCGATGCCGAAGCCGGACTACTCCGCACACAAGCGGCGAGCACGCGTCGGCAGGACAACGAATTCTCCGCGGCCCGTCATCGCGAAGCGCTATTACAGCGTGCCTACCAGGCGCAACAGGCTTCCGTTTCTTCGGACCTTCAGAAGGCTACAAAAGTCACGCTCCTACGCAAGGAACTTGACTCCGAACAGCAGCTTTATCAGACGCTGTTGCAGCGCGCAAAAGAGGCAGGTTTTGCGTCCGCCATGCAGGCAGCCACGATACGCGTCGTCGATGCCGCACAGGTTCCACAGTCCGCTTCCTCGCCGCGACGCTTGCTGGCGGCCTGCCTGGGATTGCTGCTTGGCTCATTTGGCGGGGTCGGTTTAGCGTTCTTCCGTGAGCGCAACGACAGGGTCTTCCGCGCACCGGGCGACATCCCCAGGTATCTGAATGTTCAGGAGCTTGGGGTTATCCCGTCGGCCAAGAAGATCAAGCGTTCGATCCTGCCCACGGCATCACTTTCAATTTCAGGCGGCACACTTCCAGCCGAAAGCGAGGTCATCACACTCACTCGTTGGGGGGACGATTATTCCATTGCCGCCGAGGCATATCGTAACGCCACCTTGTCAATCCTGCTCGACGACACCAGCCAGCGTCCACGCAGCTACGTCGTTTCCAGCCCAAGTGCGGGCGAAGGCAAGACCACAATTGTCTCTAATCTTGGGGTCGCTCTAAGCAAGTCACGACTTCGGGTGGTGCTGATCGATGGCGACCTTCGTCGCCCTGCGCTGCACCGTGCTTTCGGCCTGGACAACACTACGGGGCTCCGCAATATCCTGCGCGGTGAGGTCGATCTGCAGAACGTGCGAACGGAGGCTCTGGTACAGCGCTCTTCGCTCAAGAACATCTCTGTTATTCCGGCAGGCAACGGTTCCGAGGACGTGGTGGAACTGCTTCACTCTGCATACTTCGGGGCCCTGCTGGGTCGGCTTTCACGCGACTTCGACGTTGTCCTGATCGACACACCACCCATCACACACATGGCTGATGCACGCATTCTCGCCCGTCATGCCGACGGTGCGATCCTGGTTTTCCGCGCCGGCGTCACTACGCGCGATGAGGCCGCGGATGCACGGGATCGATTTGACCGCGACGGCGTGCGACTGGTGGGCACTTTGCTCAACGACTTCAAACCTGAACGCGACGGCCGCAATGGTTACTACTCCTCATACACCCGCTATCAGGATGGCTCGGAAGCAGACCGCACGGGAGCTGCATAATGTCCCAGGCCGTTCTACGAACGCCGGAGGATCTGAGCCTACCCCCCGAGCAGGCGCTTGCAGGAAGTCTTGACCTGCAACCGCCGCCACTTGTCGATAGGGCCACAGCATCAACATCATTGCCCAGTGATGTCACGCGCAGATTGATTGGTGGCACCTCCACGCTAGGCTTCGGGATATTCCTTGAACGTGGTGCTGGATTCCTCGCCAACCTGCTGGCAGCGCGCCTGGCGGGAACTTCTACGTTCGGTGCCTACTCGCTTGCCATCTCGACTGCCAATAACATCTCCACTTACGCTGCAGGCGGCATAGGGGCAACTGCTGCACGGTTCTCCGGCAAGTATCCGCAACAGGGTTCCGGCTATCCCACGCTTGCCCGCGCACTGGCAATCGTGTCGCTGGTCTCCGCAACGCTGGCCGCAACTGCGCTCTGGCTTGGTGCGGTACCCATTGCGCATCTTCTTGCGAAACCTGCGCTGACCGGACTGTTACGTTGGGCCGCTCTCTCGGCGGTTGGCATCATTTTGCTGGAGTGCGCGCGTGGATTCTTCGTCGGACAACGTCGCCTTGCTGCTCTTTTACTACTCTCTGTCGTCGTAGGCGGCGGCATGCTTGCGCTTCTTCCGGTTGCGGCTCACAGCGGTACTCCAAACACCGCAATTCGCATGGTGGTCGTCCAAGGCGTTGTTACCTCTTCCGCCGTCGTTCTGTGTTTATTGCTCGCGCGCCCACTCCACTTGAACTCTAGCCTTCGCGGGTCATCGGCTCGTCGTCTCCCGTTGCTTCCGATGCTACGTGAGGTCTGGTCCTTCGGCCTCGTGCAATTAGCAGGATTGGTAGGATCCAACCTCGCCGGCCTATGGCTGACTGCGCTAATTGCGCGGTCTGACACAACTCTCGTACAGATGAGCTTCTTCACCATCGCGAGTCAACTCCGAAACCTCGTAGGTATTGCACCCGGTTTACTAACAGAAGGTTCCTATGCTGTGATGGCCGATCCAGACGGTGAAGACTCTCGAACGCCGCACCGCGTCATGGCTCTATGCACCTTCGCCTCGTTGGCCGTGTCGCTTTTGCTAGCAGCCGCGGGCATCGTGGTCATTCCATGGGTGCTCACGTTGCTTTATGGTCGCGCTTATGCACCTGCAGGAATCACCGTCGCCATTGCACTGGCCATCGCGGTGATCCACATGGGGAACGCACCCGCCGCTGCCCGCCTGACCATTGTCTCGATTCGTTCCACGGGCATCATCAATACGATCTGGGCAGGTTTTGTGGCATCGGCCGCAACCCTGTTTTTCTTCTTTGGCGGAGGCGCCTGGCAAGCCATGGCGATCTACTTTATCGCTCACATGTTCTCGTCGATTCTTGTCCTGCTGACACTTCGTCGCAGAGACCATATCCCTGTCGGCATGTCGAGCCTCTTTTTCTTTGCGACCTCGGTCAGCGCCACACTTGCGGTACTCGCGGTATGGCGTGGCTTCCGGCCGGCACTCACGCTTCCCATAACAAGCGGCATGTTCGCTTTGTTGATTGCAACGGCCTGGGGCCTGTATCTGTTCGGACGCAGATACGACTGGCTTCCTTCCGCAGCCTTGTTCGAACCAATCAAAGCCGGTATACGCGCACGCATGGGCAAGAGGTTTGGTCATGTTTGAGACCATGCTCATCATCGTCGGCATCGTTGTGATCATCGGCTTGATCATCGCCTTTGATGGAAGCCGCGATGTCTTTCATCCCCTCATCTTCATCGCGCCCATGCTTGGCTTCCTTTACGCATGGATGCCCTGGAAGTTGCTTCAACACGATGGACTCGACCGCTTCTTCAAACCTGATCAACTCGAATTTGTACAAACGCTCAACATCCTGGGCGTAAGTGCGTTCGTAGTCGGGTGTCTTGCGGCCGGTGTTCGTTTGGGTCCGATGCGTTCGGTAAGCAAGGCGCACAGTCCGCGCAACCTGAGCCGTCTTC
>JAYVDT010000178.1:0-1742 GCA_043749265.1 Rhodanobacteraceae bacterium
GGCAAATACGCTTATAACAACCTGCAACACTACGATGCTACCTGGTATCACAAGTTCAATGCCAAGTGGCATACGGCCACAGAGGCCTATTACATGTACGAACGTCAGGTTCCGAACGTTGCGGGAAATGTGACAACGCCCATCACTCCGGAGAATGGGGCCAATGGAGCTTTTTGCGCGGCGGGTCAACAGACCTGCACGGCGCCTGAGTACGCCTTCGTCAACTATATTAATCGTGACATCAACCAGAAGTTGATGGTGGGCTTCAGATCTGACCTCCTGAACGACAAGAAGGGTCAGAGGACTGGCATCGCAGGCAAGTACACCGAGAACACTCTCTATGCGACAAAGTACATCGGGAGCACAATCATGCTGCGGCCCGAGATCCGCTTCGATCATTCCTGGGATCGGAAGGGGTACAACCTTGGGGCGGCTCGGAACCAGTTCTTCGCGGGTCTCGATCTGATCTACAAGTTCTAGACAGGTCAATCATGTGGAGGCTGTCTCCTGGCAAGACAGCCTTCAAAGCCATGGTCTCGGTAAACGCAGAAGGGTCGAGACCGAACGGTCGTTTGACGACGCGCGCCTTGCCATGGATGTCGCTTGTGAGATTGACAATCGCCGCCTGACCTTTGGGTAGCGTACGCATCACCTCAAACTCTGCAATCGTTGCACGAGCTGTCTTGAGCGTTTTGAACCCTCGTACTGGACGGATCAGTGGCTTCAGCTTGGCGTGGTCGGCCTCGATCACATTGTTCGAATATTTCACCTGTCGATGGCGGTGCAGATAGACCCATTTGCTGCCAACCTTGCCGTACGTCTCATGGACCAGCCGGTTCAGGAGCGCATCCATGTGGAGCGGATGCTGGCCTGTGCCGAGCGTTTTTCTCGTCAGATCGCAAAGCAGGTAGACAGATAGAAGTCCTGCCCGGAGTCGATCGACTAGATGGACCGGGGAAGGTGAAGATTCGGGTAAAGGTGCATCGTCGCTGCCTGTTTCCAATGGGAGTCGTGCATAGTTTTAGTATGTCCATCAAAGTACAGGTTGCTGTTTCATTTTGCGTTTTGCTTCTGAATGCCCGGCTGGGGATGCCGCAGCAGCAACCTGGTCCACGTGAGATGACGGGCGTTCATGCGGTGCTGCCGAATGGGCGGGAGATCAGACCGGCGGGCCGGTGGATCGCGGTCGCACCGTATCCGTTTGCGATTGCGCTGAAACGCGATGGCAGCGAAGCGGCCGTGCCGTCGATCGGGTTTCCATTTGCGCTGAATGTGATTGCGCATCCGGACGAGGAGCGGGCAACCGTGCGAAGGATGCCGGACGGCGATAACAAGATACCGGAGATCGAAACTCATGCTGGGCTGGTCTATTCACCGGATGGGGCGTTGCTCTATGTGGCGACGGGTGACTCCGGGAAGGTAGCGATTTATGAGACGAGCGATTGGAAGAAGATAGGGGAGATGCCACTCAATGGGAGTTTGAGCGGGAGGAGTTTCAAGGGGAGTTTTGCGGCGACGGTGATCTCTTCCTCAGATGGACGGTGGCTTTACGCGCTGGACCAGGGGAACTGGCGGGTGGTCTTGATCGATGCGACGACAAGAAAGTGCGTCGCGACAGTGGACACGGGAGCGTATCCGTTTGGGCTGGCGCTTTCACCGGACGAGAAGCGGCTGTATGTCACCAATACCGGGCTGTTTGAATATACGGCGACTCCTGGGACTCCTGGGACTCCTGGGACTCC
>JAYVDT010000179.1:0-1741 GCA_043749265.1 Rhodanobacteraceae bacterium
CGCTGTCCCGGCCCGGAGACCGAGATGCTCGCCGCCTGGTCCAAAGAGCTCAACCTGCACCTCGTCCTCGGCGTCGTGGAGCGCGACGGCGGCACACTCTATTGCTCATCGCTCCTCTTTTCGCCCGATCGCGGCCTCCTCACCAAACATCGCAAACTCATACCAACCGGCAGCGAGCGACTCATCTGGGGCTTCGGCGACGGCTCCACCCTGAACGTCACCGAAACGGAGATCGGCCGCATCGGCATGGCCATCTGCTGGGAAAATTACATGCCCATGTACCGTCAGCATCTCTACAACCAGGGCGTCGAAATCTGGTGCGCCCCCACCGTCGACGCGCGCGAAATCTGGCAGACCAGCATGCGTCACATAGCCTATGAAGGGCGTTGCTTCGTCCTGAGCGCGTGCCAGTTCCTGACCAAAAGCGACTGGCCGGAAGACCTTCACGAAGAGGCCGGCGAGATCGACGGCAAAAGCCTCATCGTCTCCCCCTTCGGAGAGATCCTGGCCGGGCCACAACAGGGCGAGGGACTCCTTACCTCTGCGTTGAATCTTGACGACATCCCCCGCGGCAAATTCGACCTGGACGTCGCCGGACACTATAGCCGCCCGGACATCTTTAAGCTCCAAACGTCCTGAGGAGTGGTGCGCGACAAACAAAAGCGGCAGACTCGTCGCGAGTCCACCGCCCCTGTTAGTTCAATCGGTTAGATCTACCCGATATCTTCGTTCCAATCCTGCAGGTAATTTTTGAAATCCGTCATAAACTTCCCGGCGTCCGCCCCATCCACGATGCGGTGATCGAAGCCCAGCGTAAACCGCTGCACGGACCGAATCGCGATCGTGTCCTGACCGTCCTTGTCCGTCAGCACCAGCGCTTCCTTGTTCAATCCGCCGATGCCCAGAATCGCGGCCTGCGGCTGGTTGATGATTGGAGTCCCGAACTGCTCGCCGAAGATGCCCGAGTTGGTCAACGTAAACGTGCCGCCAGAGACTTCATCCGGAGCAAGCTTCTTCGACCGCGCCCGCTCGGCCACATCAACGATTCCCCGCGCCACGCCCAGGAAATTCTTTTCCTCGCACTGCTTGATCACCGGGACGATCAGGCCCCACTCCAGAGCCACCGCAATACCGATATTGATGTTCTTGTTGTAGAAGATCGCATCGCCCTGGATTGCCGCATTGACTACCGGATGCTTGCGCAGCGCCGAAATTGCAGCCCGCGCGATGAACGGCATGTACGTCAGCTTCACTCCATTGCGCTGCTCGTACTTGTTCTTTTCCTTCTCACGCAGCCTCACAATGCGGGTCATATCGACCTTGAATACCGTGTGCACATGCGGGCTGGTCTGCTTGGACTCGACCATTCGTTTGGCGATGATCGATCGCATCTTCGTCATCGGAACCAGTTCGCCAAGCTGTTGCACACCACCCGCAGCCTTGGCTGGAGCCGTCGTAGCAGGTGCGGACTGTACCGCTGAAAGCGAAGCAGAGATTGTCGTGGAAGCCGTTCCTGAAACCATCGCAGCGGTCTGCGCGGGGCTCTGCTGCGGAGCCTGCGCTGCCGCCGTAATGCCTGGGGTCGTCGGCTGAGCAGCCGTCACCTGGGCAGGCGTAACCTGACCAGCCGTAACCGGACCAGTCTTGGCCCCGCCTTCAAGATGACCCATGATGTCCGACTTCGTAATCCGACCTGCCGCGCCCGTACCCGGAACGTGCTGCAGATCGACGTTATGATCGC
>JAYVDT010000180.1:0-1741 GCA_043749265.1 Rhodanobacteraceae bacterium
GGTTATCAGCAAACTTCAAGCTTTCAGCCGTCCTGGCATGCAGGCCAACAGTGTCAGGTTTCGCGTATACTCGCGGTGACCTGAACGCATCCGCAGACCGGAGCGTTACTGGAGAATGCAATGAGCATGCGAACCACGGGCAACACCCTAGAGGCGCACACCACGCGGAAGACCGCCCAGACCCTCTGGAAAAAGAAGCGCGATGGCCAGCCCATCACCGCACTCACAGCCTACGATTACCCCACGGCCCGCCTCGTCGATGAGCAGGGAATGGACGTCATCCTCGTGGGTGACTCCCTGGGCATGGCCGTTCTCGGCTACGAAAATACCCTACCCGTCACTCTGGACGAGATGCTCCACCATGCCCGCGCCGTTAGCCGAGCCGCCCGCACCGCCTTCCTCGTCGGCGACATGCCTTACGGCACGTACCAGGTCTCCATTGAAGATTCTCTCCGCAACGCCATCCGCTTTATCAAGGAAGCCGGAATGGCTGCCGTCAAAATCGAAGGCGGCGCCAACCAGACAAAGCTTGTCGAACGCCTGACCGCCGCCGAAATACCCGTAGTCGGACACATCGGCCTGACCCCGCAATCCCTGCATCGCATGGGTGGATACCGCGTCCAGGGCATCACCAACGCGGAGATGGATCGCCTCAGCTCCGATGCGATCGCACTTCAGAAAGCCGGCTGCGTTCTGCTGGTGCTGGAAGGAATCCCGCGTGAACTTGGTGCCCGCATCACTCGCGAGCTCGACATCCCCACTATCGGCATCGGTGCCGGACCAGACTGCGACGGGCAGATCCTCGTCTTCCACGATCTCTTCAATCTCTCCTTCTCCACCCCGGCTAAATTCGTTCGCCGTTTCGGAGACGCAGCCAGTCTCTTCCGCCAGGGCATCGCGGAGTACAGCGCATCGGTCGCTGACAGAAGCTTCCCCAATGACGCTGAAAGCTACCATCTGCCCGGCTACAAATCGGCCCCCGCCAAGTCGGAAGCGCCCACGCGCCTGACCTCCGCGGATATGGTCAAGGCCTGAAACCATGCTGATCGTCAAGAGAGTTGCAGAAGTGCGAGCGGCTGTCCTCAAGCTTCGCCGCCAGCAGGGTCCGGACGCTACCCTCGCCCTCGTACCTACCATGGGCGCCATCCACGAAGGACATCTCTCCCTCATGCGAGCCGCCAAACGCACCTGCAATTTAGTCGCGGTATCCATCTTTGTAAACCCGCTTCAGTTCAGCTCAGGCGAGGATTTCGACAAATACCCGTGCCTCTTCGAAGCCGACAGCGCCCTGCTCGCAGCCGAAGGCATCGACCTGCTCTTCGTCCCCACGGAGCAGGAGATGTACCCACCCTCCGCGTCCACCATCGTGGAAGTGCAGGCAATCAGCGACCGTCTCGACGGAGTTTCGCGTCCCGGCCACTTTCGCGGAGTCGCAACGGTTGTCACCAAGCTGCTCAACATCGTCGCGCCGGATGTAGCCTACTTCGGGCAAAAAGATGCTGCCCAAATTGCCGTCCTGCGCACCATGGTCCGCGATCTCAACATTCCGGTTCAACTCATAACCAGCCCAACAGTCCGCGAGCCCGACGGCCTCGCCCTTAGCTCCCGCAACCGCTACCTCTCCGTAACCGAGCGCCAACAGGCTCTTACCCTGCATCGCGCTATCCAGGCTGCACAGTCCCTTGTCGCCCGCGGAGAGATCCGGCGCGATACACTTCAAGCCGCGATGCTGGAAGTGTTC
>JAYVDT010000181.1:0-6062 GCA_043749265.1 Rhodanobacteraceae bacterium
CCGGAGCGGTCACCAGCCTTGTTCACGAGTTGCAGGTCGCCGTAATGATTTGTTACGGATCCGGCTTTCTCGTAAAGATTCGCGGCAGGCAGCACGACCTCGGCCAGCACAGCCGTCTCCGTCATGAACATCTCCTGCACGACGACAAAGGTATTTTTGAGCGCGCTCGGCTCGATGCCATAACGCAAGACCGGATTCGCGCCAACGATATACAGCGCAGACAAATTCCCTGCGGCCGCTGCGTCAAACATCTCCAGCATGTCCAGCCCTGGTGTAGTTGAGGCTGCATACTCCGCAAAGCTGCTGGTACCAAGCGGCGTATAACCGGGCAGCATATCCGGCAGCAGGCCCATGTCGGCCGCGCCGCGCGAATTTACATAGTCAGAGAGCAGCGCAAGCTTAGCACCAGGAATCGTGAGCCCAAACTCAACCAGCCGCTTCAAATCCGAGCCCCGCAACTCGGACCCTATCAGAATCAGCAAGCCTTCAGAAGTCTTCAACGTGGCACGGAATCCGGTCAACGCTTCAACATCGTTCACGGCTGAGGAACCGGCAGTATTGTCGCCCGCCAGGAAGCTGGCCAGCGCGCCGTAGCCAAACGGCTGCAGCCGCACAAAAGCTTTGGCCTGCCGGCGCAGCTTGATCTCTTCCGTGTTTGCGACGTACAGCTTTGCGCCGTTGTTCCGGACGTTGGAACGCAGATTCCAAGCCGTCGCTGGCGACTGGTTGCTCGGATCTCCGCCAACTATGAAGATGGCCGGTGCGGTCATGGTGTCGCGTAGGGAAGCTGTCCGTCCAACCTGTCCAGCCAGCGCCTGCGCAAAGGCGACGTGGTCCGCCGTGCGATGGTGATCGATATTGTTCGTCTTCAGCACCGTCCGCGCAAATTTCTGCAATAGGTAAGACTCTTCGTTCGTCAGGCGGTTGCCGCCGATGACACCAATCGACTCGCCGCCACGCGTATCTCGCAACTCCCGCAGCTTTTTGGCGACGTGCGTAAACGCTGCTTCCCAGCTTACTGGCTCCAACTTGCCATTTGCGCTGCGAACCAGCGGCATCGTGATGCGGTCGTCGTGATTTGCAAAGTCGAAGGCGTAGCGTCCCTTATTGCAGAGAAAGTCGCTGTTCATGCCGCTTTTGTCGCGGTTGTCGCCGCGCACAATCTCAGCACCATCGCTGGTCGAGCGCACGCCGAGCGTCGTCTTGCAGCCATCGCCGCAATGGGTGCACACGGTGGCCACGTGGTTCATCTCCCACGGCCGCGTCTTGTAGCGATAGGTGCCAGACGTGAGCGCGCCTACGGGGCAGGCGTCGATGCACATGCCGCACTGCTCGCAATCAACGTGCGCCAGATCGTCGGGATTCAACTGTGCGGGGCTGTTGGGCGCAATCACAGCCGAGCTGCCGCGATTCTGAATGCCCAGTGCGAAGACGTCCATGCCTTCACCGCACATACGCACGCAGCGGTAGCAGAGGATGCAGCGCGGACGGTCGAAGTAGACGACAGGCGACCATTTCTGCTCCTCGCGATGATTCTTCGGCTCCGCATAAAAGCTGTCCGCAGCTCCATACTTGAAGGTCATGTCCTGCAGCTCGCATTCGCCGCCTGCATCGCATACCGGACAGTCCAGCGGGTGGTTGCCGAGCAGCAACTGTAGCGTCGCCTTGCGGGCCTGGGCGATCTCCGGCGTTTCAGTCGCAACCACCATGCCTTCTGCAACTGGAGTTGTGCACGCTGTCTGCAGCTTGGGCATTTTTTCAATCCGTACAACGCACATGCGGCATGCGGCCTGCAGGGAAAGTCCCGGGTAGTAGCAGAACGCCGGAATATCGATCCCCGCCGTCTTGCATGCTTCAATCAGAAGCGTCCCTGCGGGTGCGGTTACTTTCTTACCATCGACGGTAAATGTCACATCAGCCATTTAAAGTCCCTCTACTGCTTCGACTTGTGAATCAGAATTTTCTGATCCGCGCTGCGGTGAGTTTGCATGGATAACCATGCAAACCAGATCAGAACAAGCGCGACAACAACCAGAGCCACAACGGTGAGATTGCTTGGGCTCTTCACCCTCAATGTCCGGCCCCGACCAGTTCTTCAACATGCATCACCGGCGTACCAGCTTTCTTGCCGTCGATGTAATCTTCGAATTCTTTGCGGAACTTCTTTACAAAGGCAAGCGTGGGCATTGCGGCCGCATCGCCGAGCGGGCAGAATGTCCGGCCCATCATGTTCTCGGCCAGATACTGCACGTTGTCGACGTCCTTGCGGTTTCCCCCGCCGGCATAAACACGGGCCAGCGTCTTCTTGATCCAGTCCGTACCTTCGCGGCAAGGGATGCACCATCCGCAACTTTCGTGTTGGTAAAAGCTGATCACTCGAAGGGCAAATTCGACGATCGAAACCGTCTCATCCAGCACCACGATTCCGCCCGAACCAAGCATCGTTCCCGCCTTGCCCATCTGGTCGAAATCGAGGCCAACATCGATCTCATCGGCCGTCAGGACGGGGCAGGAAGACCCTCCGGGGACGACTGCCTTGAGTTGCTTGCCGCCCTTGATTCCGCCTGCAACTTCATAAATGGCCTTACGCAGGGAATAGCCCATGGGTAGCTCATACACGCCCGGCCGTTCCACATGGCCGCTGATCCCGAAGAGCCGCGTGCCACCGTTGCGTTCCGATCCGAGTTTTGCGTAAGCCTCGCCACCCATCAGCAAAATGTGCGGTGCGGCGGCGATCGTCTCCGCGTTGTTGATGACTGTCGGGCCGCCGTAGAGTCCGACGATGGCAGGGAAGGGAGGCTTGATCCGGGGGATGCCGCGCTTGCCTTCGAGCGACTCCATCAGGGCCGACTCTTCGCCGACCTCGTATGCGCCTGCGCCCGTTTGCGTGATGATGTCGAAATCGAAGCCAGAGCCGAAGATGTTCTTACCCAGGAACCCCTTTGCGTAGGCATCTGCAACGGCTTTTTCGATGATTTTGAGGAGGTAGCGATACTCGCCGCGCAGATAGATGAAGCCAAGCTTTGATCCGATGGCTAGACCGGCGATCATGGTGCCTTCAATGACCGCGTGGGGGTCTTCAAGGAAGATGAGATGGTCTTTACAAGTGCCGGGCTCGGACTCGTCACCGTTGACCAGAACGTACTTGGGTTTCTCACTGACCTTCGGGACAAACGACCACTTCATCCCAGTCGGGAAGCCAGCGCCGCCACGTCCGCGCAGTCCAGAGGCCTTTATCGTATTGATGATCCACTCCGGTCCTTCCGCGATTGCCTTCTGGACAGCCTTGTAGCCGTCGAGTTCGATGTATTTGTCGATATTGGTGGCGCCCTGGCCGAAGCGCCGCTTGAGTACGATTGCCTCATCGGGATGCGATACATGGGTAGGCATTACTTCACGTCCTTTCCGCGGCCTTCGGCGTAATCGTCGAGAATCGCGTCAACCTTGATAGTGGTGAGGTCGTCGTGGAAGTCGTAGTTGACCTGCATGGCCGGGGCCCAGCAGCAGGCCCCGATGCACTCGACTTCCTCCAGAGAAAATTGTCCGTCGACGGTGGTTTGCTTGTGACCGATGCCGAGTTTTGTCTTGCAATGATCCAGGATCTCGTAACCGCCGCGCAGCATGCAGGAGATGTTGGTGCAAACCTGCACGTTGTACTTACCCGAGGGCCTGGTGCGCAGCATCGAGTAGTAGCTCAGCACATTACGCACATCGAGATCGAACAGGTCCAGCCGTTTGGCAATTTCCTGGATCGCGGCTTCCGAAACGTAGCCGATCTCATCCTGCGCATATAGCAGCATCGGCACCAGCGCCGAGCGTTTCAACGGATAGATCGTCTCCAGCTTGTCGAATCTGGCCGCCATCTCCAGCGAGAAAATCGTATTGGCAATCGCGCTCATTCGTTACCCTTGTCCGTCTTCCCGGTCGGTACTCCACCGGGTTAGTTACTTAGTGCCATTCCGCAGGGCAGCTTTTCAATTCTGCAGTGCGGCGGAGGAATCTGCGGTTGCTTTCGTCCCTGCCCGCTGTCCAGCCAGTTTAGTGCAGCATCCCTCTCGCAACTTCTTCTGCGGCCATGTCCATCTCGTCGGTTACATCACCAATCTGAATAGACCCGTCTTCCAACATCGCGAAGGGCACCGACATCCCTTCACTCGTCGTCATCTCGTCGCACGAAAATCTAGCCCAGCGCGTGTTGACCCGCAAGACAATCTCCTGCGCACCAACTTCAACCACGGCTTGCTGCGCACTCGTCAAACCGTGCGCTGCGGAATAAACCCGAAGCATCGAAGCCCAGGACGTCCAAAGTTCCGTCTTGAGCTTTGGATCCACTACCGGTCGATCTCCCCGAGCACGATATCAATTGAGCCGATAACACTCACAACATCAGCCAGCAAACGGCCTTTGCACATGGTTTCAAGCGCCTGCAGGGTGGCGAAGCTGGGATTGCGCATGTGCACCCGATATGGCTTTGCGGTTCCGTCCGAGACGACGTAATAACCCATCTCACCGCGCGGCGATTCGATGGCCTGAAAAACTTCACCAGCCGGAACGCCGAAACCTTCCGTGACGATTTTGAAGTGGTGGATGAGTGACTCCATCTGCGTCTTCATCTGCTCGCGGTCGGGCAGGATGATCTTTGGCGCGTCGGCGACGATGCGACCCTGGGGCATTCCGTCCAGTGCCTGCTGGCAGATTTTGATCGACTCGCGCATCTCGTCCATGCGTACGAGGTAACGAGCCCAGACGTCACCGATCTGCGAGACCGCAACCTTGAACTGAAACTTCTCGTAGCCCGAGTAGGGCATATCCCGCCGTAGATCCCAGTCGACGCCACTCGCGCGGAGCGGGGGACCGGTCACACCGAACGCAATTGCATCCGCAGCAGAGAGATGGCCCACACCTTTTAGCCGGCCCATCCAAATGGGGTTCGCGTTCAGCAGGCCTTCGTACTGGTCGATGCGGCCGGGCATGATGTTGAGAAAGTTCTGGACCTGTGCGTAAAAGTCGAGCGGTGGTTCGAGCGACACCCCCCCGATACGGAAGTAGCTGGTCATCATGCGCTGGCCGGAGACATTTTCAAAGATGCGCAGCAACTCTTCGCGCTCGCGAAAGCAGTACAGGAACATGGTCAGCGCGCCTACGTCGAGGGCGTGAGTGCCGAGCCAGACCAAGTGTGACTGAATGCGTGTGAGTTCGTTCAGGAGCACACGCAGATACTGTGCACGCTCGGGAATTTCCAGTCCAAGCAATTTTTCTACCGCGAGGCAGTAGCACAGATTGTTGCTCATCGGCGAGAGGTAGTCGATGCGATCAGTCAGGGGCACGACCTGCTGGTAGAACTTGGCCTCGCAGGTCTTTTCAATGCCTGTATGAAGGTAGCCGATATCGACCGCGCACTTGACGACGGTTTCGCCATCGATCTCCAGCAACAGGCGTAGAACGCCGTGCGTGGAGGGATGCTGGGGTCCCATGTTGAGGATCATGGTATGGCTTTTGCCGTCGTCGGTGCCGTCGTGACGCGCGGCATCCTTCATTATGTCGTCGATGCTTGCATTCGTGCGTTCAGCAGTTGCGGTAGTCACTAGCGGTAACCCTCCACCGGGTAGTCCTTACGCAGCGGATGACCTTGCCAGTCTTCGGGCATCATGATGCGCTGCAGGTTGGGGTGTCCGCCAAAGTGGACGCCGAATAGATCGAAGATTTCACGCTCGTAGAAATTGGCGGCAGGCCAGACGGACGTGATGGATTCTATGGAGGCTCTATCGCCGCTGAGCCGCGCGGCGAGCCGAATACGCTGCCTGAAACCATGCGAAAGGATGTGGTATTTGATCTCAAAGCGTGGCTCGGAGGGGTACCAGTCGACGCAGGTGACGTCTTCGAGAAAGTTGTATCCGGCGGACTGCAGCGCGGTGGTGGCCTCGACGACGTTCTCGGAGGCGACGGTGAGGGTGAGTTCGTTGCGGTCGAATTTTGCGTCGGTGGCAAGTATCCTGAGGGCCGCAATCGCGACATTTTCAGGATGCGCTGCGAAGACGCTTTCGATGCCCTGGAGGGCGGTG
>JAYVDT010000182.1:0-1737 GCA_043749265.1 Rhodanobacteraceae bacterium
ATGAGGAAGTGGCCGTGACGGAGTAGTTGCCGATGGGCAGGTTTGGAGCGATGTAACGGCCGTCGTTGTCGGTGGTTATTTGTCTGACATATCCGTTGTCCGTGTTCTTCACAAGAACTACCGTGTTCGGTACGGGTGCGCCGGTAACGTCCGTGACCTGTCCGCGGATGGTGCCGTTGATGGACTGAGACTGTCCAAGGGCGGAGACGGCGGACAACGCCAGCGCAGTAGTCGCGAGGGAGCGAGATAGCTTCAACATAAGACCTCCAGAAAGTCGTACAGAGTGACGAACCATGCATAGTGCTGCGTTACGTGAAGATCTAACAGAGCAATTTCTGCTCTGCCGCCGCAAGAGATACGGACACGGCGCCGAAGAGTTGTGCACTGGTACCAAGGGAAGAAGAGCGTAGTAAGGGCAGGGCGAAATCGTTTTCCTCCAGATATAAGCTCGTAGCCGAACAAAGCGCAGGATGGGATCCGACCCCACCACCCAGAACGACAAGTTCCGGGTTGTACATCAGCGCGATCATGCTCAGTGCGTCAGCCAGGATGCGCGCTGTGCTCTGCAGAATTTCGTCGGCACGCTTGTCGCCACGCTCGGCCAGATCGAAGATCTGTGGTGCACGAAGCTCGCGGAGATCATCAGAGGCGGGGACTCCATCCTGGCGCAGCAGCGTCTTCCAGCGAGTCTCAATACCCACGCCGCCTATGCTGCGTTCCAACTGACCAGTTTCCCGCATCAGGACGCGTTTTCGTGGCTCCCCGGTGACGGGCAGGTAGCCAACTTCTCCGGCAGACCAGGTTGCCCCCTGGTGAAGGGCTCCACGCAGATAAATGCCTGCGCCCACGCCTGTACCCATTGCCAGAAAAACGAAGTTATCGACGCCGCCGGCTACACCTTCCGCGTGTTCGCCGACCGCGGCCAGGTTGGTGTCATTTTCGACCTCCGCGGAGATGGAGAGTTCTCGCTCCAGCAGCATGCGCAGGGGAACGTCGTTCCAGCCGGCCAGGTTCGGGGCTGCCAGAACGACACCGCGCTTGACGTCCGTGATCCCCGGTGCGCCTGCGGTCAGGTGAAGCACACGGCCGGGGAGACCAGACTGCGCGACCATATGATCCAGCCCCAGGTGCACCAGGCCCACGACTCCGCATGGAGTCTTCTGCTGCTCTTCCATGTGGGTATTCCACTCGGCCATAGGCTTGCCGTTCAGGTCTGCCAGCATCATGCGGATGCGTGTGCCGCCAATATCGACGCCTGCCACATAGCCGTACTGGGCATTAAAACGCAGCATCGACGGAGGACGTCCGCCGGAAGATGTTCCTTCTCCCAACTGTTTCACCAATCCATTTGCAATCAGGTTCGCCACTACCATGGAAACCGTGGGTGCCGTCAGACCCGACATCCGCACAAGGTCAGCCTTGGAGCAGGGGCTGTTCATGCGCAGTAAACGTAACAGCAGCCGGTTATTGGAGACACGCAGTTGCGCAGGGCGCGCAGCCTGAGTCGGCATGACAACACTCGCCGTGCTGCGGGGAAGGACAGAACCCTTCGCAGTTCGGCGGCGAGTTGGGGTCACGCATCTGGTCATGGGCGATGAATGGTCATAACTGAAACCTAGCAGGATTGTAAGGTTTACTTACAAAGTTCGTTTGAACTTAAAAAAAGTAATTTACAAAATGGGCAGTAGATTTCGCCAAGGTAAACCGACGGCACTTCAACTGCGACGGTCACCACGG
>JAYVDT010000183.1:0-1732 GCA_043749265.1 Rhodanobacteraceae bacterium
GTTGTCCTGCTTGGGGATACGCCATTTGGGTCCAAATCGCTTCAACAGAAACTGGAAGATGTGGAACCCGACGAAGAACGAGACCAGGATGAATCCAAACGAAAAAATAATTCCGGAGAAGATATGGCCAAGGACATAGTGACCCATTTCGTGGCCGAAGATGAAGAGGATTTCGTCCGGCGTTCCCTTTGCAATGGACGTATCCCAGACCACGACGCGCTTGGAGGCTCCAATGCCGGTTACGTAGGCATTCAGCGTGGTGACCTTGTCCGAAGCCTTCATCAGAAACATGCGTTCCCGCGGGATATTGATGCCCTTGCCGCGCGCAACGACCCTTTCCAGCTGTTCGACGAGGGCGGGGCTGGACTTGGTGAGCGGCTCGAATTTATTGAACAGCGGGTCGATTACGTAAGGCGTAGCGAAGACGGCGAGGATCGAGAACAGCATCGTCGGGAACCAGAGCGCCAGCCACCAGCGTTTGGGGAACTTGCGGATAAGCCAGAACAGCAGCATCACGCCCAGTCCGCCGAACACGAACGACAGCCCCAGCCCCTTCAATGCGTCGCCCACCCAGCTACCCCAGCCCTGGACGCTCAGGCCGTAGCTGCGGCGAATGTGCTGCTCGTATAGGTCGATCGGCAGCCCCAGCAGCGTCGTCACGATCAGGAATTCAAGGAAGAAGGTAAAGCCCTGGGCCCACCGATTCTTGCTCAGGTTCACCGCGACGTTGCGCATCTTCGCTACGATTCCAAGTTGCAGAATCAGCACCAGCGAGACGATTCCCCAAAACGCGCCGCCAAACGTCACAACCGTCCTGATCTTCGCAAGTGTTTCAGCCTTGGCGAGCTTATCGGGCGGCAGCGTGTAGGCGGTGTGATCCTGGTGGGCGGCGGAAAGCGCGGCGGCTTCGGCCGGAGTCGTGGAAGCATGCGCCGGTACCGGGGCAAAGGGCATCAGCGCAACAAGAAACAGTACAAGGACGCGCAGGCGCATGGAGACTCCTTTAGGACTTTTCGTTCGCGGCATCACCGTCGAGCAGGCTCAAGTTTGCCTCAGCAAGGACTCCCGCGCAATAAGGATTCCGGACAGGGCCGCCGCTCGTCTAATCTTTGAGCCGACGCTCAGGGTAGACTCGCGGTATAGCGGCCAAAAAGACGTTTCGGATATGCATGCGTAAAGGTGGAACAATTCTTTGAACAAGCAATGGATGTTGAGTCTTGTGGTTGGTTGTGGAGTTGGATTGACGGCATGCCCAGCGTACGCCGCTGCGGGCAGTGAGACCGGCGAGCCACAGAGTCCCCCTGTGAAATCGGCCAAGGTAGACTCGATCCTGCTGAAGGTGATGGAGACGGAACTGGACCGGGCGATGAACTCGCTTGGCTCCGCGACCCCAGCGGCGGCGCAAACCGACCCTAAAGCGCAGCCGGACCCCAAGGCACAGCCGCAGCCCAGGCCTTATTTCATCAGCTATGCCGTTGCGGATGTCGAAAACGTGCAGATGTCTGCGCAGTTCGGCGCGCTCACCAGCGATACGCAGAGCCGTCGCCGCAGCGCGGACGTGCAGGTTCGGTTGGGTACACCGGACCAGGACAACACCCATGGCGCGCATCGCAACAGCGCCCTGACCACCATGCAGCTTCCGCTCAACGACGATGCCGAAGCTATCGCGCGCAGCCTCTGGTTCGCCACCAATCGTGGCTATGGACGTGCGCTTGACAGTTATCTGCAGGTC
>JAYVDT010000184.1:0-1723 GCA_043749265.1 Rhodanobacteraceae bacterium
GGGTAAGCGGCCCACTGGTAGAGATGCTTCGACAGGAAAACGATCGGCAAAATGAGGATTGCCACCAGGCCGAGCGTGCGCGTCATTGCTTCGAGCGGTCGGCGCAGGAGCATACCCCACTTACCGCCTGAGACATACTGCAGCATCAAAAGGACCAGTCCGCCGCCAGCGAAGCTGAAACACATCATGAATCCGACGAGATAGGCGCGCAACATGTGCGTCTTGCCACCAGGAAACAGGACAAAGATGAGCGAAACCAGAGCCGATATCGCGAACACCATCAGCGCGCGCTTCCGCCAGACGGTCAAAATTTCAGGCGAGTTCAGATTGGCCGGAAGCGTGTTTGGTCCATCGTGGGCATCATGAAGATGTCCTCCGTCTCCGTGACCAGCTTCGTATTGTGCGTATGCAGATGACATGCTTTTCAGGCCTTCGTCGAAATCAAATTGGTCCAACTTGCTGCCGTTTTGTGGCTTTCTAGTACGGGCCGCTAGGGATGCGGGGGTAACCTGTACTCGTCTGACCATGGCCCATGCCGTTGGTCGGGTCTGAAATTCCTGGGGCTACCGGGCTATGCGGTGCAGCGGCAGCTCCGCCGCCATTCGTCGTTGGAAGAACAAAGGGTTCGCCATTTGGAGTGCCCGTTACAGCCGTCGGAGGGAGAGCCCATTCAGAAGCAAACTCGGCTGGCAGGCCTTCGTTGACGGAGATCTCCGTCAATGGCTCAACATGTTCTCCCGCTGCGACATCGCTCTGCTGAGCATTCTGGCTCAACTGCAGCGCCCTGACGTAAGCGACGACCGCCCAGCGATCAACCGGTGTCAATTGTGACGAGTAATCGGGCATCGCTCCATAACCGTTTGAAATCACCGTAAAAAAGTGGCCCAACGGAGCAGCCCGAAGACGTGCAGTATGAAAATTTCCAGCCTTGGCGTAACCACGTTGCACAATCATCCCAACGCCGTTTCCGACCCGCGAATGGCAAGGCGTGCAAAACACGTTATAACGTTCCTGTCCGCGCGCCAGCACATCCATCGTTACCGGGAAGGGCATGGTCGTACCCTCCTGGCCGTTTTGGAGACCGCTATAGAAGTAGCGATCCTCATGCAGCTGGCCACGTGCAACCGTCTCTTCGACCTGCGGGCGCGACGAGCGTCCATCCGCGAAAAAGGTGGTTCCGCGCTGCGGAACAAACTTCGGCTGGTTGTGCATGTCCTGACGGCAACCGGCCAGCAGTAGCAGTCCCCCCAGCGCGGCGGTAACTTTTGACGCATTCGTAATATTTATTCTTGATCCCAGCATTAGTGGTCTACCTCCACCACGGAGACCGTGGGGAATTGCTCAAGAAACTCCCGCGTCTCAACCAGCGAGAACAACGGATCGTGCGCTTCCAGGCACAGAAAGAATTTGTCAGTCGTCGCGCCATTGCGGAAATTAGGCGCGTTGAAGACGGGATGGTAGAGCTGCGGCATACCGTTCAGCGCAATCATGCCAAAGGCAGCAGACAGACCTGCAAACAGGATTGTCCACTCGTAAGCCGGAATGATAAACGCCGGCCAGCTCCACAAAGGACGGCCCGCAATATTCAACGGATAGGCCCAGACGTTCATCCAGGTCTCCATAAGAAACGCTGTCGTGACTCCCATCAATCCGCCCAGCAGACAGATCAGCGGGACGCGCGTCTCGTGGAAGTGCAGCGCCTCTGCGGCCTCTTCGACCGGAT
>JAYVDT010000185.1:0-1722 GCA_043749265.1 Rhodanobacteraceae bacterium
CTTCCTCTCCGGGAAGTTGATCCAACTGGATTGAACGCCAAGGGGCTGGTGTTCGGGACTCAGAGGAAGGCGCCGCAGGCCGCTTCGTTCGCTTCAGCATTGCATTACTCACCCTTGCGTCGCGTTCATTGCGTAGGATGCAAAAAAGGTTGCTTTGGATGGCGAGACAGTCAGATATTGGTGAAGGGCAGGCAGGAGTGGGTTTATTTCGTTGGGGAGTTCTGAGAGGATGGATGTCATGAGCACAGCGATGGCAACGAAGAAGATGTTGAGCGAGCGGATCGGGCGCATTGAAGTTTCAGCGACCATGGCGATTACGGCCGAGGCGCTGAGGTTGAAGGCGACGGGGATCGCATTGAGCGACTTTGGAGCGGGTGAGCCGCACTTTGAGACACCGCGGCACATCAAAGACGCTGCTGTCGAGGCGATTAACAAGGGGTTTACGCGGTATACGGCGGTGGCCGGGACGCCGGATGTGCGCAGGGCGATTTGCGAGCGGCACAAGGCGGACTTTAGAACGGACTACACCCTGGAGGAGTGCGTCTTCACGACAGGGGGCAAGCTGGCGCTGTTCAACGCGCTGCAGGTTCTGGTGGATCATGGCGATGAAGTGATTCTGCCGGTGCCGTACTGGGTGAGCTTCAAGGACATTATTCAGTATGCCGGCGGGATTCCGGTGATGGTGGAGACCGAAGAGAGGGAGAACTTCCGGGTGACGGCGGCGATGATCGAGGCCGCGATAACGGAGAAGACGAAGGTCATTATTGTGAACACGCCTTCCAATCCTAGTGGTGCGGTGGTGAGTGCTTCTGACCTCGAAGCGATTGTACGGCTGGCGCATGCGAAGGGTATCTACGTGCTGCTTGACGAATGCTACGTGTACCTGACGTTTCAGGGCGAGCCGATAAGTGGGGCGTCGTTTACGGATTGCAAGGAGCATGTGGTGGTGTTGGGGTCCCTGTCAAAGACCTATGCGATGACGGGCTGGCGTGCGGGATTCGCGCTGGGGCCGAAGGCGGTGATCGCGGCTATGAGCAAGCTACAAAGCCAGAGCACAAGCAATGCGGCGAGCATGGTGCAGAAGGCGTCGATTGCAGCGCTTTCTGGTAGCCAGGAGTGCGTAAGCGAGATGCGGGCGGATTACATCAAGCTTCGGGACCGGGTACTGGCTGGGCTTGCGACGATTCCGGGAGTGACTTGCACGGTGCCGCAGGGTGCGTTCTATGTGTATCCCAATGTGAGCGCGTGCTTTGGCAAGGGTGGGGTGACGTCGGCAAGTGATGTTGCGGCGCGGTTGTTGAGCGAGGCGCATGTGGTTGTGGTTCCGGGGGAGGCTTTTGGGACAAGTGACCATATTCGCATGAGCTATGCAGTGAGCGGTGAGGTGATCGATGAGGGTGTGAGGCGGATCAGGGATTGGTTTGGTGGGCTGGCCTAAGCTGTAGTTCGGTCGAAAATCTACCCCAGCTTTCTGAGGGAGGGACACCCGTTTTTCAATTTGTTTTTTCTGCTTCGGTCCCTCGATTGGTCTATATGCTTCGGTAAGATAGGGGTCTATGGCGAATGATGATGCTGTGCGGTTTGCTCCGGTAATTTTGGCCGGCGGCAGTGGGACCAGATTCTGGCCGAGGAGCCGTCGGGCTCGCGCGAAGCAGGTTCTGGCGCTGGATGGCGACGAGACGATGATTCAGCAGACGCTGGCGAGACTATTGCCGGTGGCGA
>JAYVDT010000186.1:0-1722 GCA_043749265.1 Rhodanobacteraceae bacterium
CCTCTGGGTATCGGCGACTCCACGCTGCCGGATGTCCCTGCGACGAAACTGAGTTCCGTGCAGCCGCTGGCCAAACCGCAGTAAACAATTTGATCCAAATGCGATAACATCAAAACAGGGGCCGAATCCGGCCTCTGTCGCTTTTGGCGGCTGAATTTCATACCGATGATCAACATCGACCCTCCAAGTAGTAGTTTCGATCTCACCGGCGTCAGCAAGTCTGGTCTCGCGCGCTTCTTCAACCGGGCGCGAAAAGCCGTTGGCCTTCAGGGGGAAGTGGATGTCCTGCTGACCTCTGACGCCGAAATCAAGCGCCTGAACAAGGCCTTTCGCGGTAAGAATAAAGCGACGGACGTACTAAGCTTTCCCGCTCCGGAAGAAGCAGAAGATATGGCCGGCGACATTGCGATCTCGCTCGAAACCGCCCTCCGCCAAGCCAATCAGCACAGCCATAGCCTGCGCGATGAACTCCGCATCCTGATGCTGCACGGACTGCTCCACATCGACGGGGAAGACCACGAAGCCGATGCCGGCGAGATGGCCGAACGCGAGGCCGAGTTGCGCACGCAGCTTCGCCTTCCCTCCAGTCTGATAGAGCGCGTGGAGCGGAAACGATGACGCTGCTTCCGTTATTGCTCCTGGCCGTACTGCTGGTCCTCCTGGCGCTGGCTGCGTATGTAGACCGGGTTTATTTCGAGATGGGCAAGTTCCTGGCGCGAGAGTACCAGGACAACATCGACTCCTGGGAAGAGCGCGTCGAGCCGAAACTGAGGCTTGGACGCGAGTCGATTGCGCAGTCTGCTTCCGTCTTGCGGCAGCTTACGCTGGCCGGAGTGGCGTTGATCTGCGGGCTGCGGATGTTCGTTTCGGCCGCACAGGCTGGGATGGCAATTCGTCCTGGCTGGATCGAAGTGCTGCGCACGATCTTCGAACTCGTCCTGCTGATTCTTATCTTCGACCGGCTGGTTCCGCAGATCTTGTTTGCGCGAACGCGTGGTTTGTGGGTGCTCAAGATTCGCCATCTGCTGCAGGCGCTCTTCTACCTGATCCTGCCTGTCACATTGCTGCTTGGCCTGTTGCTCTCCATCGCCGCGCTTGCCGAACCCGAGGATACAAAGGAGGAAGAGCATCCGTCCGAGGCCATGGATGCGTTGCTCGAAGCGGGAGAAGAAGAGGGCATTCTCGAAGAATCTGACCGCGAACTTGTGCGGAGTGTGGTCGAGTTTGGCGACATGGTCGTGCGCGAGGTCATGACGCCGCGGCCGGAGATCTTCGCCGTCCCCAGCAGCCTTACCCTGAAGGCGTTCACGGCTGCTATTGAAGAGCATCCCTTCTCGCGTGTGCCGGTGTATCGGGAATCGCTTGATAACATCGTCGGCATCGCCTTTGCGCATGACCTCCTGCAGGTCACAGACGAGGACGCCGCAACCCGCACCATCGCGCAGATGCAGCGGCCCGCGGCCTTTGTGCCTGAGACCAAGATGGTCGCCGAACTGCTGCGCGAAATGCAGTCCCAAAAGCAGCACATGCGTATCGTCATCGACGAATACGGCGGCGTGGCCGGTATTGTGACGATTGAAGATTTGCTGGAAGCCATCGTAGGCAGCATCGCCGATGAGCATGACGAGACCGAAGAAGACGACGCCCCGGTGCGTGAAGAAAACGGCGCGTATGTGGTCTCCGGGACCTTCGAGCTTTCACGTCTGCGCGAGCTGTTCGAAG
>JAYVDT010000187.1:0-1718 GCA_043749265.1 Rhodanobacteraceae bacterium
TATCGTTCCCAGCAGATCCCGCTGGATGTCATCGTGCAGGACTGGTTCTGGTGGAAGCGGCAGGGTGATCCGGTGTTTACGGACGAGTATCTGAAACCGCATCCTGATGTGCCCGACGCTCTCCGCACCCTGCATGAGGAGCACGTACACGCAATCATCTCCGCATGGGCAGTCTTCGATCCGAAGTCGGAGAACTATCGCGCGATGGCCGAGCAGCACCTCCTTATTCCGGGAACGCCGGACTATGATCCGACCAATCCTCAAGCGCGCGACTTCTACTGGGATCACCTGATCGGGAAGCTGTTCACTCAAGGCTGGGACGGCTTCTGGCTCGACAGCTCTGAGCCCGAGACCTGGGGTGGAGAGAACGACGCGATTCTCGAAGACAAACAACTCTTTCTCGGCTCAGGAGCCCGCTATCTCAATATCTTCCCTTTGATGCATTCCGGGAATGTCTATGAACATTGGCGAAAGACGACAGACAAGAAGCGTGCCTTCATTCTGACTCGTTCCGCATTCGCCGGTCAGCAGAGAAACGCCACCGTGGAATGGTCAGGCGATATCTTTGGAACTTTTCCAGTCTTCAAACGGCAGATCGCCGCAGGACTCAATTTTGCACTCTCGGGAATGCCCTACTGGACGACGGACATTGCGGGATATACATCGCCATCTCCGGATGAGCCAAACAATCCGCAGTACCAGGAACTCTATACGCGGTGGTTCGAGTTCGGCACCTTCTGCCCCATCCTGCGCACACACGGGCACCGCAGCGCAAATGAACTCTTCTCTTATGGCCCGCAAACGCCGACGCTGATCGCCTACGATGAGCTGCGCTCCAGGTTGATGCCTTACACCTATGCGCTTGCCTGGCGGGTAACGCACGAGGACTATACGATTATGCGACCCCTGGTAATGGATTGGCGCATGGATGGGAAAGTCCGTTATATCGACGATCAGTTCATGTTTGGCCCTTCGCTCCTCATCAACCCGGTGACCGTCGCTGGCGCAACGCAGCGCTTGCTTTATCTACCGGCTGCCCCAGCGTGGTACGACTTCTGGACAGGGGACAAAGTAGCAGGGGATCAACAAATCCTTGCCCAGGCGCCGCCTGATCGTATTCCGGTCTACGTGCCAGCCGGTGCCATCCTTCCGCTTGGACCGGTGAACGAATATGTCGATCAGCATCCCGGCGACCCGATAGAGCTACGCATTTACCCGGGAGCTGATGGCAGCTTTACCCTCTATGACGATGCGGGCGATGGCTATCTCTATGAGAAGGGGGAGCACTCCACCATCTCCCTGCAATGGGACGACTCGACTAAAACTTTGAGCTTCGGCAAACGGCAGGGTCAATACCCAGGGATGCAAAAGCAGAGGGTCTTTCGTATCACGCGTGTGACTCCAAAGACGGGCACCGGCTTTGCTGCCAGCGCACAATTCAGCACAGTGCTCTATACCGGCTCACCTGTCAGCGTCGCCATTCCTTAGCTCATCTGGGAGTGTCTCTAATTTTGAAACTCTTCTTGGTCTCTCGCCGCCTCAGAAGAACCGCGATAAGCCAATCCCTCGCGACTCATGGCAGGAGTGATGCCGCTCGCTAGAGCTCTGCCTCGAAGTCCGACTCACTTATGAATCGAGGTAGTCGGATACGCACTATGCATTCGCAAAAGAATGAGATCTATCGATTTTTGATTCGGAATTTGTTATGCAAAGACTGA
>JAYVDT010000188.1:0-1717 GCA_043749265.1 Rhodanobacteraceae bacterium
GGCGTGAAGGTGAAGACCAACGTGATCGAAGGCTTTCTACCCGCCGATTTGATCCTCTGCGAGGCCATCAGGTCTGCTGCCGACTTGATCGTAGTTGGAACGTCTTCCAGGCATGGTTTGAAGAGGCTGCTTCTCGGCTCCATCGCAGAAGAGGTCATCCGAAAGGCACCGTGTCCCGTTCTGACCGTGGGACCGCATGTACACCCTGCCCCTCCAGGGCCTCTTAGTATCAGGCGAATCATCTACGCCACCGACTTCACCCCCCAGGCCGTAAAGGCCGCTAAGTATGCCGTTGCGCTAGCTCAGGATCTCGGCGCCGATCTCTACCTGGTTCACGTAGTCAGCCCAGCCGACGAAACGGAACATTACTCTGCCGGTGCGCTTTCTGCAGCGTCCTTGCGGAGGATCATTCCGGAATCCGCTTACGATTGGTGCAATCCAAAGTGTGTCGTAGAGCATGGCGAAGCGGCTCACGCAATCCTGTCGCTCGCCGCTCAGGTCCAAGCCGACCTGATTGTTCTCGGTGCGCGAAAGGCATCGTTCTGGCTCAGTTACGTTAAGCCAGGTCTTACACCGGCACTCATTGCGGAAGCCAGCTGTCCGGTGCTGACTATCTGCTGAAGTGGACATGTTTCTCGGCGACAGGTTACCCGCGGAGGGCGGCCACTCGCATGCCAAGACCGCGCCCGTGGAGATTCTTCAGCAGGCTGTCTTGGCAAAATCCTAACCTATGCCGCAGCAGGTCGGTCCGGCAACAAGAGTACAGCCTTAGGACCCAGGGCTGCCTCTCCGGTTGAAAAGACTTCTTTCGAAATCGATATTGGCTTCTGCTTGCGCCGCCGGATTTGCTCTCCGGGAGCGCGCCAGGTCTGGACGGTAAAGAGCTTCGTGCAACTTTCACATAGCCAAATCATCTTGTTCGCAACACTCCCGTCTCCGCGAAGTACATCGAGCAGATGGAGCGTACCTGTACGCAACAGCCTTTCCTGCGCACCACATTCGGGGATAGCACACTCGAGCATCAGATTCCCTCCTACATTCGACGTTCGCAAAAGTTTGCGACTTTTACAGTGACGCTCGTCACATCTGGTCGTGACATGCCCTCTCTTAGGGCCGCAAACGCCGCCCGGATGGACGTCCATTCAGCCTGCACTCACCTCTTTTGCTTTATCGGCGAATCCAGCTAAAGCATCAGGTCGAACGCACGGTGAGCTTCCGCGAATTGCCGAAATTATGAGAGGATTTCCGTATGAGTGATTTCATCCCCAAAGCAGGCGCAGTAAAGATAGGCGGACTGGGCCGCGCGGCCCAGAAGCTTCAAGCAGCACGAGACAGGGCGAGCCAGGGTAAGAGCGGCAGCAAGTCCCTTACGGGAGCCCCTGCGGCCTCGTTCAAGGCAAAGGATTCCTTTGCCAGCACGAAGAAAACTACCTTCCAGCGCAAAGCCGTCTAGCTTGCACGCCAAATTAAAACGGACTGTTCAATCAATGAGTGGTTGAACAGCCAATCTTTTTTCAGCACTCACCTTCAGCGGCTAGGCTGCTTCTTTACTGCTTCTCATCTTGAGATCGTTCAGTGTTTGCTTGCTCAGAGCCCTCTCGTTCAAGAGGAGCTCTGCAGCACGCACGCGCGGGTTGGCGTGGAACCAGGTCTGAAAGATATTTGCACGCAATAGGTTGGTCACGGCCAGCAGAGACATACCCTGGTGGTGAGCCAT
>JAYVDT010000189.1:0-1716 GCA_043749265.1 Rhodanobacteraceae bacterium
TGTCTAATTGGCGGACCCGGCTGCGATGGTCTGCTCTGCCTGGGCGCCGATCACGCGGTAGAGCGCAAACTGTCGCTGGGTCTTGCCGCGCAGTTCGAACAGCAGGGAGGCGCGATTGCTTGACTCGGCATCGACGACGTCGACGAGGCGGAATTGGGGGGTCCGATCGAGATGCGCGTCATCGGTTACGGTTGCGAGCGCGGCCTTGAGCGACCCGTCCGGCTCGCGCTGCGCCACGACCGTCACGTACCGAGCCAATCCCGTGGAACCGCTCGTCGTACCTGAATAAACGTAGGTCGCGGAGCCGCCATAGCTGAGCGTGTAGCCGTTCAGGGTTTCGGCCTTCAGGTCGATCACAGGGGTCTTTACTACAGGGTTTGCGGATTTCGTGACCCTGGTTCGGATGGGCGTGCGGGGCACTACCTTCGCCGCAGTTGGCACCGGCTGAAGGCCGTTTTCACGATCGTAGGCAACCAGCTTTTCCATCGCGATCGTACGCATTGCAAGCAGGAGTTGTTGGCGCTCCGCATCGCTATCCCAGGGACGCGTGAAGTCGTGCTCCGGGCGGTCCTTGGCGTCGGACACCGCTACCATCTGGTTCATGCCCGGTGGGATTCCCGTCAGTGGTGGCAGATCTTCATCGTCCAGACGCGAGGAGGGTTTGCCACGATGAAGATTTGGGCGGTCCGGATCGTCGTTCAGGCTCGCACCACCCGTCACCGATGCAAGTTGCTTCCTCTTGTCCGCTTCCTTCGTCTGCGACGGCGTTCGCTTCTTTAGCGTGGGGCGGTCTGGATTGTCCTTCGCCGAGTCCGAATCGGAGTCGCGTTTGCGATCGTCGGGGTCGTCGGCTTTGGAAGCGGAAACGGTCGTTCCTGCTCCGGCGGCCGTGCTCCGGTCTACCTTGGTTGCCGCGTTCTTGTCATCGGCTGGGGCAGCATCGTCCGGCTTGTTGGAGAAGCGCGGCCTGGTCCCCCCGCTGGCCACGACCGTCGGTAGCGGCCCACTCTTTGTAGTCTTTGCCATGACAGGCGGCGGAGCCTCCGGCTTGAACGCGCCATAAGCAAACCAACCGTCGTCGATGCGCGGCTTCTCCAGCGTCTGCATGTGGCGCGCGTAAGAAAGTTCGACCGTTCCGGTTTTGATACCGGCCTTTTCCACCTCGAAGACAGTTCCCTTTTCGAGTACAAACGGGACTGGTCGCGCAAGGTAAACGCCAGCGTCCTGCAGTTGCTTGTTGATGAAGATCGTCACGGGAACGAGGCGGCTTGCGGTCGGTTTGGTCAACTCACCGGTCCACTCATAGACCGCCACCGCGCGCACCACGGTCTCCGGATCCTTGACGACATGGGTCTGCGCGCTGGCCGCACCCGCAGCCAGAACCGCCAGACTTACTCCCATTGCAAATATTGGTTGCTTACTCACGCGGCATACTCACACCTTATTAGACGCAGGATAGCGCGCGCAGGTTCAGCGGCGGTGTGTTCGTGTGATGGGGATGGCGGATCGTGCATGGCGTAACATCCTCCTGTCGGATGAAATTCAGCGGGGAAACTATTTCAAGCTTGTTACGGGAGCGCGCTGCATGAAGGTTTCGCTGTTTATTACCTGCTATAATGACACCCTGTTTCCCGATACCGGCAAGGCCGTCGTCCAGGTTCTTGAGCGGCTCGGCCACACGGTGGACTTTCCCGCGGGCCAGACCTGCTGCGGGCA
>JAYVDT010000190.1:0-5969 GCA_043749265.1 Rhodanobacteraceae bacterium
GGCTGAAAAGAGTCGTGCAGCACAATCTCGAGTTGGCTTCCGGAGACCTTTGCGCTTTCATAAATCAGGACAAGAGTTCGATCACCGTTGGGTGAATCTACCTTCAGCGCGGGCTCGGTAAAGAGGCCCTGGCCCCAGGCGGGGTACTCAAGTTGCGTTGTCCCAATGGACGGGTCGAACGAAGCTCGTTCCGGGGCGCTGTGCGCGCGCGGCAGCACCGCGTCCTTTGGTAAGGCGGGTCCCCAGTACAGGTTCTGCGGCATATGTTTCTCGTTGATGCCGACTACGTAGGTGCTCTCGCCTGCGTTCAGATACCACTGATCACGATCAGGCAGAGGACGGACTGTGTTTTGAGCAAACACGCAGGAAGAAAGGGCTGTGGACGCTGCAACGAGAAGAACTGAACCGAGACGCATAGAGAAGGAACCTCGAGAGATAAGCCGCAACCACTGCATCATATGCGTCTATGCCAAGCGTTGGTAACGCAAGGCTTCTGCATTTCAATCCACGTAGCAGTGCACCACTTTTCGCAAGACAATCCAGAATTAGTTTTGATAGAGTGTGAGTTCCGGTTCGAACCTAAAACACTACGGCCGTCGTTGTTGGATGAGGCTTCAAACCATTCCCTGGCAATACCCTTCTTTCAGGAGTTCCACATTGCAAAAGTTGTCGATACTCACCCATCTCGTACGTCGCCAGCAGGCAGTTGCAATGTTCGCCTTGATCCTGGCTGCCCCATCGTATCTGCATGCGCAGGCCCCGCACGAGCTAACGACCGCCGACCGCAAGCAGATCGACTCGCTTATTCAACGCATGTCCGTCGAGCAGAAGATTGACTATATTGGCGGAACCGGCTTTGCGGTTCGCGGCATTCCCGCACTCGGCCTCCCGGCCCTTGAGATGTCCGACGGCCCCTACGGCGTCCGCTCCAACTCCGGTTTTCCGTCAACCACCTACGCCGCCGGCATCGGACTCGCCGCCACGTGGGACCGCGCTCTCGCCCAGAAAGTAGGAGCTGGCATTGGCCGCGATGCACGCGCCCGTGGCATCCACTACATGCTTGGCCCAGGGACCAACATCTATCGTTCGCCCCTCAACGGACGCAATTTCGAGTACTTCGGCGAAGACCCCTTCCTCGCCTCCGAGATGGTAGTTGGCTACATCAACGGAATGCAGCAGCAGGGCGTCAGCGCCACCGTGAAGCACTACCTCGCGAACAACTCGGAGTATCTCCGCCACGACTCCGACTCCATCGTTGACGAGCGCAGCGTGCGCGAAATCTACTTGCCCGCCTTCGAGGCCGCCGTCAAACGCGCTCACGTCGGCGCCATTATGGATAGCTATAACCTGATCAACGGCCAGCACGCCACCGAAAACGGATACTTCAACATTGACATTGCACGCCGCGAATGGAGCTTCCCCGGCACCCTCATGTCAGATTGGAACGCCACTTACAACGCGGTCGGAGCAGCCAATGGTGGCCTCGACCTCGAGATGCCCGTCGGCAAGTTCATGAACAAGGCCAACTTGATGCCCGCGCTCCAGTCCGGGCAGGTCAAACAGGCCACTATCGATGACAAGATCCGCCACATCCTGACCACCGCTGCCATGTTTGGGTGGCTTGCTCCGAACTACTCCCAGCGTGACTCTTCCGTCTCTGTTACAAACCGCGAGAGCAACGAAACCGCTCTCCAGTCAGCACGCGAGGCTCCGGTCCTGCTCAAGAATACAGGCGGCCTGCTACCTCTCAACAAATCCATCAAGACCATCCTTGTCGTTGGACCCGCGGCTTACCCCGGCGTGGCCGTCGGTGGCGGCAGCGCCGGCGTCGTCCCGTTCCATCAGATCAGTCTGGTCGAAGGCCTTCAAAACGTGGCCCCCGGAGTCAACATCCTCTACGCCGCCGGTCTGCCGACGCTGGGCGAACTCGCTCGCAGGACGGAATTCATGACCGCAGCCACCGGTGGCCAGCCCGGCCTCCTCCATGAGATCTTCGATTCCAAGGACCTCTCAGGTGCAGCCACGACGCACGCCACCGCCCATCACATCAACAGCACTGGCTTTGGTTGGGACCAGATTGCCAGCAACGTGGACGACGTCACGGCCTTCTTCATGGCGCCACCGAAACTGATCTCGCAGCGCTACTCTGGATACTTCAATGCCCCTACCTCGACCAGCTACCTCATCGCGTTGGCCGGGGCCGGCGAAAACAATGGCGACCGCGTTTACATCGACGACAAGCTCGTCATCGACGACTGGGACCTTGTCCGCGCCTTCGAGCCCCACCTGTCCATGCCCCTATCCGCCGGCATGCACAAGGTGGTTGTCGAGTCCTGGCAGGGTGGTCCCATCGGCGGCAAGCTGCGCTTTGCCCTCGTCCCCGAAGAATCCCTTGTCAATCCCCAAATTAAGCAAATGGCCGCCACTGCCGACGCCGTCATCGTAGCCGCCGGCTTCACCACCCATAAGGACGCCGACACCGAGAGCGAAGGCGGAGATCGCACCTTCGACCTCCCCTACGGCCAGGATGAACTCATCCGCACTATGGCTGCAGCCAATCCCAGGACAATCGTCTCGGTCACCTCCGGCGGCAACGTGGATTCCTCCACCTGGTTCGATCGTGTCCCCGCACTCATTGAAGGCTGGTATGGCGGACAGGCAGGCGGACAGGCCATGGCCGAGATCCTCTTCGGCGACGTCAACCCCTCCGGCCACCTGCCCGCTACGTTTGAACGCCGCGCCGAGGATAACCCCTCCTTTGCCTCGTACTACCCGGAGGGCGACTCCAAACGCGTGATCTACAAAGACGGCATCTTCGTCGGTTATCGCGGGTACGAGAAGAACCACACCCAGCCCCTCTTCCCCTTTGGCTACGGACTTTCTTACACCACCTTCGGCTTCGCGAACATCAAGGTAGGTAAGACCATGACGGACGCTATGCTCGCCACGGTTGAGTTCGATATCACCAACTCTGGCTCTCGCAAGGGCGCTGATGTCGCCCAGATCTACGTCTCAGACCCAGGTGCTCGTGTGCCTCGGCCGCTCCATGAGCTCAAGGGCTTCGAACGTGTGGAACTTGCCCCGGGACAAACTCGCCACGTCTCCGTCAGCCTGGATGCACGTGCCTTCGCTTACTACGACGTTGCAACCAAGAGCTGGACGATAGATCCCGGTCACTTTGATATCGCCGTGGGCGACTCGCTCGCGTCTCTACCTCTGAATGCCGCCATTGAATTGAATCAGGCGGAGACTCGCAAATCCATGGTTACCATGAATAAAAAGTGATGCTAGGTACGCACAAAGCTGTGCGTACCTGGCCCAGCTCTTCCGATTGGACCTCTGGCGACCGCGTCTACTCGTACCGCAGCGCCTCGATGGGGTCCAGGTTCGCCGCGCGAATGGCAGGAATCATGCCGCTCACCAGGCCCGTGATCGCGAGAATCACGGTGGCGACAAGCACTGACATCGGCGAGATGATCAGTCTTATATCTGCGTCCTCTGCATGTTGTGCCAGCGCACTGTAAAACGTGATTCGCCCTACGAGCGCGGAGATCAAATAGGCGAGCCCAATCCCGCATACGCCACCCATCGTAGTGATCACCATGGCTTCGGACAGGAACTGCAGGAGGATGTGTCTCTTCTGCGCACCTAGGGCTTTTTCGACTCCTATCTCGCGCGTGCGCTGCTTGACCGCCATCAGCATGATGTTCATAAGACCGATGCCCGCAATCCCGAGCGTGAGCGCCCCGACAAGGGACAGGAGTACCTGGAGGGCAAGTGAGAGGATCTTGAACTGGTGCAGCTCGGTCATCAGGTTAGCAACGTTGATGGCACTGTGATCCGAGTCTCGGAAGTGGTGTGCCGCTGCGAGTGTCTCACGCAGGCTCTTCTCCGCCTGCTCATTGTTACCGGTGTAATTGAACCAGATACCGTCGAGGTAGTGCGTGTCTTTCACGTCGCTCATCGTGTTGAACGGGATATAAATCTGCCGGTTACGGTCGCTGTTCTCTCCCTGCTGCATCTTGGGATTCAGCACGCCGACGATCGTGAAGACCTCTCCCTGCAAGCGAATACTTTCGCCTAACGCCCACCCGCCGGAGAACAGTTTGATCTTTGCTTCCGAACCGATCACACACACATGGGCTCGCTGTTGATCTTCCAGTCCGTTGAAGAATCGGCCTTGATCGGTCGTCATCTTCCAGATGTCCTGAAACTCCGGACGGACGCCATTCACGGTCCAGGTATAAGTATGCAAATCGTTCTGTACGGGGACATCTTTCATCACGACTGGTGAAATATGAAAGACGCCGGGAACGCTGGAAGTCACTCGGTCCACATCCTCCAGCGTGAAGCGAACGCGCAGGCCAGCCTTGTCTCCGCCTGCCTGTTGGCTGGTTCGGCCTGGAAAAACTCCGATAATGTTGGTGCCCCACTGCGCAAAGATGGCTTCAATCGCGCGGCTGAATCCTGCGCCATACGCAAGGAGCAGCACCACCGTGGCAATGCCCCACGCCATGCCGACGATGGTGATGGTCGTACGTCGGCGGTTATAGACCATTGCTTCCCACGCCTGGCCGATGATGTCTTTGAACATGCCTGCTCCCTTACTGAACTGGATTTCTGGTTTCTTATTCCCGTCTCAGGGCTTCGACGGGATCCAGATTCGCCGCCTTGCTCGCTGGGTAGAGTCCTGCCGCGATTCCGGCCACCAGTAGTGATCCAAAAGCCAGCGCAGCCGACCAGGGCACCAGTCGCGGAGGATCCCAACCAGGCATCTTGCCCGTGAGTGCCTGTTGCAACAGCCACATGAAGCCCCCTGAAACAACAATGCCAATCACTCCACTGATACCCGTCAGCAGCAATCCCTCCCAAAAGAACTGGGTCAGAATGCTACGTCTGGTCGCTCCCAGCGCTCTAAGCAATCCAATCTCAGGCGTGCGCTCGGTAACGGAAACCAGCATGATGTTGACGATCCCGACCGCGCCCAGACCCAGCGTAACGATTCCGACGCCGCCCAGAAAGATATCCATGGCATTGAAGATCGCTCCGACCATTCGTTCCTCTTCGATAGAGTCGAACTGGTCGAAGGCATCGGTTAGCCGTGGATCAAAGCCATGTCGTTCAGCAATCACACGGCGAACCGCAACCACGGCCGCTGTGGAGTCGCCCTTCTTTGCCGGTTGGTATTGGATGGAGGTCAGCGCATCCCGGGGAATATTGTCTCCCTTCATCGCAAACAGTTCCTGCATCGTGGTAACGGGAATATAGACCTTTTGATCATCGAAATCCTGGGTCCCGCGGCTGATCTTGCCCACCTGTCCGACGACAGTAAATGCGGTTCCGTTGATTGTGATGGTCTCGCCCAGCGTCGGCCGTCCGTTGTACAGAAGCGCGGCAGCCTTGAATCCCAGCACTACTACGCGCCGCCGTTCCTTCAGATCGGCGTCATCCAGAAAGCGACCCTGGGCTATGGGAATAAAGCGCACGACCGGATAGTTCGGTTCGACTCCCATCACATGGCTTGAGGTATTGCTCCATTGACTCACCTCATAGAGATCGGATCTGCTCAACTCCACCGTGACGGATCGCAACTCGGGTAAGTGGCGCAGAGCTTCTTCGTCCCCCAGCGTCAGCTTGTAAGGACGCATTCCAGTGTGCTGATTTGCCAAGGCAGGGATGGTGCCGTTCCACATCATGATCAGATCGTTTCCGAGCGTAGACATCTGGCGGTGCTGGCCGGACCGGAATCCCTCTCCCAATCCCACGAGCACCAACAGGGAACCGACGCCCCATGCGATCCCGAACATGGTCAGGAAACTGCGCAATTTGTTGGCCGCGATCGCACGGAAAACCTGCCCGATAATGTCCCAGAAACTTTGCATGTCATTGACTCCGTCCGGGCGTTCAACAGATGATACGCGCGGGTTGCCGTCTTGGTTCCTTCAAAAAGAACATGCAATTGGAACCAA
>JAYVDT010000191.1:0-17217 GCA_043749265.1 Rhodanobacteraceae bacterium
AACAGTAAACTCGAACGGCACATGAACCTCCTGGTGGAGATCCAAGGAGAACAGGCTGGCCGGCACGAACGCCTCACGCGGGGAGCGCGACGGCGGCGAACCAGCGGAAAACACTTGCGGTTGCCCTGATTCCACATAACTTACAGTTGTCGCACTGCAAGTCGGTGAAGAGAGAAGTGTTGTAACCGCTGCGGCGCGGGCAAGTGACACATGCGCCAGCGGCGGGCTTGAGGGTAGGGTCTTCGCGGTCAAACGGCGCATCGGCAAGAGCAAGATAGAGGTTGTTCTGTATCCACGCCGAAAGCTGCTTGGCGGGTAGCAGATGCGGTTCCGTGTCTTGCCAGTCCTTGCGCCAGCATTGCTCATAGGCCTCGTCTTGAACGTCCTGCGGAAGTCGAGCAAGCAGGCTGGCATGGCTGGCGGTGATACGGTCGCCGCTGAATGCCTCGGCGATGGAAGGAATGAGTTGCAGGAGTGCAAGGCAGGCGTAGACGTGGCTTGCGCTCTTGCCTGTCTTCTCGACCAGCGCGGCGACATCGTAACCGGGCATGTCGAGGAGACGCTGGAAGCCTTGCGCCTCTTCATAAGGGCGCACGTCCTCGCGAAGTGCGTTTTCGACCAGCTGCCATTCAAGAGCCTGGGCGTCGGTGATATCGATGATGCGGGCGGGAAGAGAGAAGACTTCCGCAAGGAGCGCGGCGCGGAAGCGTCGTGCGCCTGCCACGATCTCGAAGCCTTGCGAGTGGGGCGCACGGTAATGGGCTGGATGAGGCCATTGGTCCGGATGCTCTCGGCAAGTTCCTGCAGCTTGGGTTCATCGAAGGTACGGCGGGGGTTTGTGGTGGACTCGTGAATGGTATCAATCGCAACGTACTGGAATTCACTGCTGTTTTGCATGATGGCTCTCCTTGAGCTTGGGTTAGGGCTGAGGGTGTGAAGCGGACGCGGGGCGCGATGGCTGTTTCTTAGTTCCGGTGCACCTACATTGTGGTCGCCGGCAATCGAGCGGAGTCTTGCGAGGAGGATGTCGAGCTTGTCCGGCTCTGGAAACTGGGCTTGGAAAAGGCCGCGCTGTGCTGTCTGCGGACGCGCGGTTTCTGCCGTGAGCGTCATGCCAAGGATGGCCGCTTGCGGCGGGTGGCTTTGCAAGTCCAGATTGAGCAGCTTAAGCAACAAGTCGCGGCTTTGCGTAGCGATGGCGGGACGGATGTGCCGCTCGTAGGAAGGGGCTTTCTCCAGTTGCAAGAGAAGGGTGAGGCTACGCAGCGCATAGGCGCGTTCGACCGCTCGGCGCATGATGCGTTCGAGCATCGGCGACACAACGAAGAGCAGAGAGTCCAGAAGGACAAGCGGCATATCGAGTATCGAGCGAGTAGCACGATTGCAGGAAACTTCGGAGTAGACGATCCCAAGTGTCCAATGTCGCAATAAATATAGCCCATCCTTCAACCATTACAAACCACTCGAATGAAAAGAGGTGGGGTTGAAAAGAAGGACCCAAGCGGCGGGAGCGAGGAAGACGGAGCCTTGGAACGTTTCTCTTCGCACTACCTAGCGTCTCTTGAGTATCCGTACAAACTACTACTCCTTGCTGACATCTGAAACCCGCGATCATTGCCACGATGCGCCTGCTTTCTCCTTCGCAATCCTCAATCGTTCAGCATCTGCCTCTTGCACTACAAGCTAGTCCTCCTGCGATGCCCACCCAGTACCCATATAAACAACAGAAGAAGGTGCCGCTGACTCTGATTGGGCGACACGATTCGAAGCGAGCTGACCATGTACGAGGGCGAACTAAAGCAAGCATGCCGAACTGAAGCGCAGGATTGTTCCCTCCAAGCTCTATTGGTCCTTTGAGGTCAGCGGCTTTGGTAATCGCCGCACCGCTACTGGACAGTTTACCGACCAAGCCCCTGAGCTTCTCCATGAACGCACCGCCTAGCGCGATCGTGTAATTGGGATGGAGAGTGCTGATGAAATCAACGTATTTGTGGAATTCGCTGCTCGTTGTCCGGAGTACCTCAAGCCACTTAGGGCTTGGGCGGAGGCTAGGGCGCGTCAGGAATCCGGGCAAACGCGAGAACCAAAGAGTTGATGCTACTCAATGCTGGTCGCCGATCGATCGATGAAGTAAACGCGAACTGATCTTAGATTTACTGCTACATCGGAAGCGCTTCAATGATTGTTACTGCGGACGCAGTCGGGATGACCTTGTTTAGTCGGAACCCCGCTCTACTCAATAGCTGGCTGTATTCCCCGAGGGTGCACTCCTTTCCGCCCGTTAACACCATGTTGACTGGATCGATTAGCTTACCGGCCGATGCTAGGTTCGGCTCAGACAACTCGTATTCCACGATCAAAAGGACTCCATCATCCGGAATTGCTCGTCTGCAGTTTTTCAGTAGCAGATTGGTCTTCTCGTCATCCCAATCATGAATGACGCTCTTCATCATGTATGCTCGACGGCCGGACGGAACATCACAAAAGAAATCGCAGTTCTGCATTGAAGGGCGTAATGCCATTTGCCATCCAAGAACTCACGCACACGGGCTCTTTCGAGTACGTCCGGTTGATCCGCGAAGACACCACGCAGGCTCGTGTGATGCAGCATTCTTGATAGCAGGATTTCGTGGCCACCGCCAACATCCATGAGGCTTTCCCATTGTCCAAAGTCATAAGCCTCTGCCACAGCGGAACTCGTCAAATTAGCGTTACTTGTCATCGCGTCATCGAAGATTCCCGCTCTCTCTGATTCTCACGCATGTATTCCCATTCACGCATGCCAAGGACTTTGCCAATCGCGGGGTCCCCGGTCCTTGATGCTATGAACGATCTCCCCAAGGATCGATAATAAAACTCGGTGCCCCAGAGTAAATAGGAGGGGATGGAGCGACCCGGGACCATCCCCACACAGAGAGCGGGAAGCTGTGAATTGCGAAAAGTTCTAGGGCTGTAATCTTCGAACACGCCCTCGCCCGCGAGTGCCCGCAACAGGCGAAACAGCATATCCTCCTTCACCTTCAGTGCCCTGGCAAGTTCCGCCGTGGAACCTTCACCCCTCTCGATTAAGTCCGCCACTCCCAGTCTTACCGCAGCGCACAGACCTTGGGGAAGAAGCATACCGTTACGTGCCAGTTGAAGCTGTTGGAGGGTACTGGTTAAAACTCCTTGCGCAGTCATAATTTCTCCCTAACGCTTGCTGGGTCATCACTAGCAATCTCCAGTCACGCAGGGCTTCCAACATGAACCTTAGCGACAGGAGGAAATTCGCCACTCTTCCGTGCAGCATACCGATCGGGGCCCAAACGGATTATCGGCCCAGCAGCCAAAAGCAGAGCGAGGATGCAACCCGCTAATTGCAAAAGGTATGAGAGTGAGCCAAGTCAAAGTCTGTGCCCATAAGCAAAACCCCCTGAGCACCGCCAAACGCATAGCTTCCGAATCCATACCCAAAGGCAGAGCCAAGCGCTCGCAGACCGAAATAGGAGCTCATCAGAAAGACAATGATGTCCACTTCGGCTCCCATTCCTACTACCACCAAAAATTTAGCCAAAAGGGCAACCTTTACGCCACCGTGACCAGCCAACAGCAAAGCGATTCCAACTGCCGAGACACCGAAAAGGAGCATGGTAAACCGAGGAGCAAAGACGCGATCAAGCAGATACCCGGCTCCCACCCTCCCAACCAACAACGCTGCTTTAATAACGGAAATGGTTACTGCCGCACCCTGGGCGTTGACGCCGCGATCTGTCAGAAATTCCGGCAGGTGAAGAACACACGCGAACAAGCTCGTGCCCGCGAAAAGGAAAGCACAAAGGAGTAACCAAAAAAAATCGGCTGATGCGAGGTGTCGTGCCAGCGTAAGCCTTCGTAGTGCTCTGGTCTTATGCTCTGCAGGGGCAGAATCCCCTCCGAACCGGTGCGCTTGCGTCTGGGGTATTCTGCCAAGAAAGCTGCAAACACGGAAAGCGGGAGTAGCAGCGTAGTTCCGCCGAAAACTGCATAGGTAGCGCGCCAGCCAAGCAGCAGGATTAAACGCTGTGCAGCTAATGGCACCGCGATCGCACCCAGACTAGTCCACACGCCATGAACCCAAGAGCTAATCCTCTTTGCTGGTGGAATTAGTGCGAGATAACGACTCCGTAGGCCACCGGCGATGTGGTGCCGCTCACGATGCCTAACGCCGTGTAAAAGAGGTACAAGGATGGAGCAACTTGCGCTGGTCGCAATGGTGCTCCTTAACTTGGACTCTTTAGATACGATTGAAGGCAGATGATACTTGAGATTACGTAAAGATGAGTTCGAGATTGAGCCGGTGTTTGCAGTAGGACCTAGCAGATTTCAGGAGCAGCGACGAGTGGTGACGTGCGTAGAATTCTGTATCGACCTAGTTGTTGTGACAATGGACGAACGGAGGTGTCAGGCGATTTGCCGAAGACGATGTATTGGTCGTAGCGCGGCATCATCTCCACCGCAAGCACGCTCAAGCCAGTGGTGCGGGACAGGTGAAATTGGTCCAGGAGTTGCAGGATTTCGTCTGCGGACCACTGCGCCTTGCCGGTCGCTGGCAGGTCCAGACTCATGTTCATGCTGTTGGCGAGCTGCGGCGGCATGTCGGAGCGTGCGGCGAGGAACGAAGCAACGTCCTGATGCTGAGACGCGGCATGCTCGACCCTGGTCTCGGCCAGCAGGACGTTGCGGTTCTCTGCGGCGTCGGCTTGCTTGACCTGAGCGTAGAGCATGCACCAGATCTCGGTTTTAGGGGGCTGGCTGGTGACATTCCTCCCCCCGAAGGTTGCCTGCGCGTACTGCGCGGTAACTAGAATGCCAGCCGGCTTGTGGTCTACCAAGCACTTTAACGGCGGCGCCGGATGCTGTACGCCGCTCAGCCGGGCAGGATGACCAAAGCGGGCTTGGGCCGTACACCAGATTCGATCGGTGTGGCCTACCCGGAACTCGCAAACGTAAAAACCAAACAACTCCGGCGACTCATCATGCAGCCCTGGGGGCAAGGGAAGCAGATAGTGAACAGGGGAAAGCTTTATCATCGGCTCCTCGGGATTCGGGGTTTCCGCTTCCATAAATTGCATGGCACCAAGTCCGGCATTGTCATTGCCATGGTCCTTGGTGATCACGCGAATCAGCTCGGGATCGATGCCCAGGGGTGGATCGTCCTGACGCACCACAAATTGATCAGGACTAGGAAAGCTGAGCAACGGGTCGGGAGCATAGCCAAGGACGCGGGCAAAGCAGGTGTCGTTGGGATCTTTCACTGGCTCGGAGAATTCCAGCCACAAGTAACGGCGGCGGACGGCAGTTTGGGAATAGTTCGCATTGCGCTGATAGGGCGAAAGTGCAATACCGGCGCCGACGATCTTCAGCACCTGGTCCGGAATGACGGTAGTGGGAAGCCGTAGGTCGCGGGTCGCAGTCTCACTGATCGAGGATGCCGGACGGACGCTCGGAATAAAGTTCGGCACTAACTCGTATTCGACGTCGATAGTGTTGGGGAACGGATGTGCGTGGGTGGCCGGAGCATCGGTTGGCTTCTTAGGCTCGATCGCGTCTATGAAAACGATCCGCGTGTAAGTGCGGTCGGGCTTCGTGGTGGCAACTCGGCTCGCGGTCTTGATCAGGCGCACGTAGCCGACGCTCTCTTCTTCCCGGGTGGCGCCTTCAGCGGTGAACTGTTTTTTGCGGCGGATCTCGATGCCGGTCTGGTCCATGCCGTCCCAGGTCCAATCGCGAGCGATCTCAAAAGACAGCACCGACAACCAATGGTTCAGCAGGTCCCCCTGGGTAGCAAAGGTGAGGGACGAATTGTCGGGTGCGAGGGTGTGGCGGATGCGGCTGCTACAACCGAACTGGATTCGTTCCCCGGGCTTGCCAATCAGACTTAGGCCGTTGGGAACGAGGTCAAGCTGGACTGCCAGGCGCTGCATCAGCGTGCTCTGGATGAGTTCTCTGCCTTCCACGGTGACCTTGACGATGGTTAACGGATTGTTGAGCTGAAGGGGATCGGGTTGCAGATAAATACCCTGGAGTTCCCGAGACTCAAGGCTCTTGCGGAACAGGTGCAGCTCCTCGGTCGCATCCTGGCGGACGAAGAACTGCAAGGGCTCACCGGTGCGTACGAACTTACCGGCGAACAGAGTCTCGGCAAAGCCGAAGTAATCCGGCTTGGCGGCCTTGTCGGAGGCGACGGGAAACAATGTGACGCGGATATCGCGCGATGTGGGCAGTACGAGACTGTCACCGTTGTCGATTTCGGTCTGCGACAGGTTCAGATCGCCGAGGTCAATCTTGTTGCCGAAGTGAATGACATTAGCGTCGCGATACTCCAATTGCAGATTAAGGGATGCTTCGAGGTCTTTAGAGAAATCGCGAAAGGTGGTGTACAGCGGGATAAATGGGTCCCGCTGGTTGAAGGAGTCTAGATTGTCGAGCAGGAGAGTCTTGACCTCTACGATCACAAAGATGCGATTCACGTCTGGATCGAAGTAGCTGACCTCACGCTGCTCCTTGATGGTTTCGGGTGGAACCTTGCCTGCGTGAAGAAACGTCTTATCGTCGAGAAGCTTCTGAAAGGCGTCGGCGGTGTCCATCCCGGTAAAGAGCAGGGCAGGATAGCCAAGGCGGGGACGGTAAACATCTAAAGAAGCGCCATCGAAAAAGACACCAGTGCGGGAGTTGGGCCGCGCGGGCGAGGGGTCCAGCTTCAGCTGCTTAGGAGCCACGTAGCGACGGAAGACAATGGAGGAACTGGTAGCCGGGGCGTCATTGAGTTCGCCATCGTTTGCAAGCGGTCCGCCGCCGGAAAGATCTCCCAGACGGACGCGGAAGTTATATTCGTTGCCGTACTTCAGCTCAACGTTCTCGGGCATAAGCGGCTCATACAAGCCACCCTTCTGCTCGGGATGCGCCTTGATGTTTTTGTCGGAGTACGTTCCGGGTCCAGCGAGTGCACCGCTCTCATCCAACTGGGCAGCGCGTTCGTCGGGCAGCACCAGGGACGGGCCATACCACTGGGTGAAGTAACTTGGCAGCCAGTAGTCCGTTAATGGGCCGGCGTTGATCTTGACTGGGAAGACTTGGACGCCGGTCTCAAGGGCAGTCTTCGCGGGGCTGACGGACTCGCCGCCGAGAGTCAGTTTCTTCTTATTGCGGATGCGCACCAGCGAACCCCAGTCCGGCTGGCCTTTCGGGCGGACATCGACCCGGTAGGTGAAAACACCCAGGGGAGCGTCTATGCGCGCGCCCGAGGCGGGGTCGACTAGCACTTGCCGGTTCTGCCAAATGAGGATCTGCTCATCATCCCATCCCAGACGAATGCCCACGTCCTTCTGCACGTGCAGTCCGTCAGGTTCTTCGGAGAGAACGTTGGCGCTGACAGGCTGGGCGGCATGGACGATCTTGGCAAAGCCGTCATCATAATCCGCAGCTTCGATCTTCAGCGTGTCGAAGCTGCCGAGGGGCTGGGTCGGTCCGGGGACAGCGGGGAAAAGCACAGCGGCGAAGAGTTGTCGCGGTACGCCGACGGGAGGGATGCGGGCCGCATAATGTACAAGCTCGCTGTCGACGAGGCCAAAATCGGCCGGACGCGGGAGATGGAAGTAGACCCAGCCGCCCTCCTTGAAGTACTCCGAGCTGGGTAGGGCAATATCAAACTCATAAAGCAAGCCGATGCGTTTGGCCAGGAGCGGCTGGCGCAAACAGAAGGCAATGACGCGGCCCCAGGTGATCTTGTCTTCTGACTGCTGAAAGGCCGGGTCCGGCGCGGGCGACTTGCGTATGGCGCAGTGATAGCTGTCATCGGTCTTGGCGAACTCGGTGCGCGGCAGGGTGAAGTTGAACGTGCCGCGATAGGACTGTGGCAGATACTTCCGGATGCCATCGCTGGAGGCCCTCGGACCGTCCGCACCCTCGGTGTTCTTAGAGGACTCCTTCGAGACGATCTTGAACTGAGCGGCCAACTGCTCATAGAGCGCAGGAAGGTCCGGGGGGAAGGCGGCCCCAGTAGCCAGGGTTTCCACGGTCACGCCCTGGGACGAAAGGCTAGGCAGATCGGAGAACGGATATGTACCAAGTCCTTTCAGCGTCCTCAACTCCAGAGTAAAAGCCGAGGTGATGAAGTTAGGTAGCTCTACCGTGGTGCCGGGGGTAATCTGACTGGGAAAAATCGAGGTATCGTTCAGCAGCTTCTGCGTGGGCAGCAGCAGCGCGTTGATCTTGAGCTGATCGCCTTCGATCCGTTGCGGGAAAGTCAGTATTCGCAATTTCTGAGGTGCAAGTGGCATGGCGATTTACCTTCGTTGGTCGAAGACGGTTCTAAGCGATCTGACGCGTTTCCTGCCATTGGTCGGACTCATGGATATCGATGACCCAGAGCAGTGTGACATTGACGGAGAAGATAACCTGGGCCACGCAATCGGTCTCCCCTGATCCCAGGTCGCGGTGAATAGAGCCGCCAGCCTCAATTTGAATGCAGATGCCCACCAGCCCGCCGCAGATCTCGGCGTGACCACGGAACATCATCATGGCGCCAATGTCGAGCGCCTTCTCGCCGATGTCCGCCTTGATTTCCACCATGTACAGCACGGCAACGTTGGCGACGACCGGAAGCCCGACTACTAGCTCGACACCAAAGCCGAATTTCATGTGCAGCGACTTTCCCGCCTTGGTGTCGGCGGCAATGCTGAGATCCACCTGGCCGACGGCATAGATACTGGCGGCAGCCAGCGAGAAACACATGACGTGCATTCCCCCGTGAAAATCGACGAAAGCGCCGCAAGCGGGAACGAGCTGTTTCAGGTCGGTGGGAATGGACAAAACCTCGTTAAAGTAAAAACCAACTTTCAGGCCGGCCTCCAGCCTCAACGGGGGATTGGGATTAAGCGTAAGTTCTTCCGCGTTGGGAAACTGGATGACCGGTATGTCTTGCGAGCAATGAAACTTGTATTCCCAGCTATCGGGGGAGTTGCTCATCCCGACGTCCATACCCTTGTTGAAATCGTCGCCCGTGAGCATGGCGAGTACCTTGAGAATGTCCACGACTGGCTTGAGCAAAGTTCCAAACTGCAGCTGGGGCGAGTCGTACTTGGGATCGAGGCCGCTGGAGGCGTTGAAGTTGCCATCGACCCACATCATTTCGGTGAAGCCAGCCAAGTCGACTACGACTCTCATGCCAGATAGAGCGGCCTTCCACCGATCCGCCAGGCCCGCCGCTCCCGAGTCGATCCCAAGAGTCAGCTTGCCGGCAGTGCCGGCCTTGTTCTTGTACTGGGCATATACCCTGAGAATATTGGGTTCGTTAATAAAATCGTAGTCCGGCAGCGAGGTGGGCAGAGGTATGTCCCGGCTAGGCATTTGCAAGCGGCCCTCGCCTAGGATGGCAACTTCCTTTTCAGCATTCGTCAGCTGCAGGGCGTTAGCAAGGTTCGGAAAGACACTCTTCGCGTTGAGCAGCTTATAGGCATCGGCAAAGTACGTTTGGTCACTCTTTAACATGAGCTGCCCGGGGGTAAAGTGCGGGATGTTGAAGAGCAGCTTTTGAGTACCGGTTGATTGCAAGATTCCGAAGTTCACCTTGGAGGAAGGGACCACGGCGTCGGCAGGGTTGGCGATGCGGAAGTCGGGAGTGCCTTCCGGTTTGATCAGGGGAACGCTCTGGCCTTCTTCGAGCGGCTTCACGTCACCCGTGTCGGTGTGCTGTTTCACCACCGACCATGAACCATCCTTGGGCAGGATCAGCGAACCGCGGGCAGCGGGGACAAAGACATGCCGGCCTGCGGCATCTACAGCCGGGTTCACATCCACACGGGCGATGCGCATGGTCTGCCTGGAGTCCGCGATGTCGACGATGCAGTTGACCGGTCCACCCAGCGAGCCATGTTGGAAGTTCAGCAAGTCGGCGAAGACACGCGAAGGAACGAGGATGGAAGAAGGAGAAAGCTGGACATAGCCCAGCATCTTGCGGGATTGCACCACGAAATCTTTGCGGACGGGGTCCTTGACCCCACCGCTGACCACGCTGTCGAAGTGAACATCGGCATCGAAGGAGACCGCTTGCATCTCAACCGGCAAAGCATTGCTTTTATTTTTGAACTGGGCGAAGACCCTTACTAATTGCGCAGGCGTCAGGGTCCTGACCGCACTTGGAAGGTCCGGATCGTTCAAGGCGAAGGAGGAGGTGAAGATGCCGGCATCGGGATTGTCTCTTATCTCGCGCACGTTGGAGACGCCCTTCACCGGCTGGCGGAGCACGATATAAGGGTCGACCACAGGAACGTCGGGAATGGAAGGACCGGGAGCATGGTCGAAATTGATGTTGTAACTGAAGTCGTAGAATCCATCGCTCTCAGCTTTCCAACCGGAGTCGGAGCGGAATACGTAACCATTCGAGGAGCGCATGAGCGTAATTGTTCGAACCACGTGGACGGCGAAGGGATACAGAATGCTTCGGACCTGAATCACTTCATGCGCGGTCCGCCCCACCAGCACCTCGAAGGCGACCTGGCTGACTTTCGCGATGGCAGCATCTTCGTCAAGCCAGTTGCTGAAGATGGAAGCGCCATATCCAGAGACTTCCATCTGCTCGATCGGCACCTTCGGCTGATCACCTGTGGCTGCGAATTCGTTATTGAAGATCTTCTTTACGGTGTTTCCTAGTGTGCTGCCGGTTATAGGCAGGCCCAACAGCGACCATTTCAGGTTGTTCTCTACTTGCAGGGTCCAGCCCTTGAAGGAAGGTCTCTTGCGAAGGGAAGAAGCTGCCGGTGCTTGCGCCTTGATCTGCAAACCCCCTCGAAGTTGGTCGAAGTGCGGGCGATGGAAATGAATGCGGCAGCCGTTCTCCGGAGCCCCCTTGGCGCTGCGATCGAAGTTTGCCTCAGCCAGTAATGCGAAGGGCAGCGTGAAGGCCGAGTACATCTGCCGGGGTATGTGCCTGTCGTTGAACTCTTTCAGGAAGTGTTGGGTAACCGGCAGAGGCGCGATGGGAACAGGGTATGGACTCTCGGAGGCAATACGAGTTGGAATGCCATCGTTGTCGTAGACCACCAGACCCGGAGTAGTGGTGATGCTGTCGAGAGGGTCAACCGGAAAAGCCAGCGGGACGTTGAAAATGGGCTCCCAGGATATTTGCGGCAGGGTAAAAGCGCGCAGATTCCGGGCGCTTGCGACCACATCCATGTTCAGGATCTGAAGAGAAGAGTCGTTGCCGATATTGATGCCGGTCAGGGCTGCATCCACGGTGCGCAGCTTGGTGTCGCCCCGGGAATCACGTTCGACTTTGATAACACTTCCGAGGCTGACACCCATCTGATCGGCGTTGCTCGAGATGTCAAGCAGCATGAACAAGTCAGGTCCAAAGAGACCACGTTGGATGGACGACGAGTCCTTCAGACTCAGAGTCTCCGCACCTCCAAAGCCGGTCGCAGATAACAGTGCGTTCGAACCTGACGCCGAGTCAGCAGTGCTGAAACCCGCGTCGATGGTCTGGTTGACCAGAAGAATTTTGTCTGCGATGTGATGGAACAGAGGGTTGGCTTGCAGACCTGCGACAGCAGCGGCAACGTCGCTTGCCTGGACCGATGGCTGTTGGCCGTCAACGCTATCTTCGCCGCGCGTGACTATGGTTTGTGCGATCGACCGGGAAGCTGCCAGCGGGAGCGCAACCTTTGCGCCGACAGCCAAGTCGGAATTGAAGGTACGTACGCCTGTCTGGAAATTTCGAGAAGATTGTGCGACCGCCACGTTCTGTCCGAAGAACTGCGTTGGCTTCGTTTGTGACCCATCTTTGAGAAGGTGGACGACCACCGACTGGTCCAGCGGCGCCATCCGAAAGGAGACGTAAGCCGGATCGTCAGGCTGCTCCGCGCCGGCGAGTGGTAGGGCGGAGGGGTTCGGCCACTTTACAAGAGCCGCAAGCGCAGTATCGAGTTGGCCAAAGCCACGCGCAGCCGGGTCGCCAAGAAAGGCGGTGTAGCTGGCGACGTAGGGGTCGGGCAAGGTGGGCAGATATTCGTGAATGCCGAACATTAAGGCCGCAAAACCCTTGGTCACTTCATTGCCGTTCTCGAGCTTGCCGAAGAGGAAGAGGCTGTAGGGACGGCTTACGCTGAAGAATGCATTACGCAGGGCGAGAGAGTGACGCTCAAAAACACCATTCTTCTGGGGATTGCCGTCGAACAACAGGTCATTGTCTTGCAGCATCGCCTGGAAGTCACGGCCATTTTGTAGAACGGCTGCGAGGGCGATGGTGGAATCGATGCGGAAAGGCGCGCCATTCGCATCGACCGGCCGGTCCAGCGATGCTTTGTGACCGCAGAAGCAGAAGACGGCTTCGCTGTTCAGCGCCGAGATAACAAAGATTAAGGGGAAGGCCGGACTGAAGGTGAGCGTGATTTCGGAGTGATGCTTACTGCGTGCGTTTCTCCACAGGACCCACCTCTGTCTCCCATAGACGTTGCTGGCAAAGAAATCGACCACCGTGAGCAGCCCCGGCTCGGCCAGAATGGCAGGGTGGGCAAGCATGGTATCGGCCCTGGTCAGTCCTTTCCATCTGGCAGAAATTCCCTTCTTCAGACCGATACACAAAGCGCCGGTTCCCATTGCCTGGCCCAGCTGTTTGGGGTCGACCTTGGCGGCTGGTAACAGCCATCCGCTGTTCACGTCGAGCTTTGCGGTCCCCGCAAGTGAACAGAGCTGCGATTGTGAAGTGGCGACATTAAAGGTGTCCATTGCTTCTCGGTTTGACTGCACGGAGTAGGGGATTAGTATCTGCCCGATGATAGGAATCCAGACCGGCGCGGCTTTCTTGAATTGAAAATCAATCTGATAACCGAAAACGGTACAGGAGGCATTCCCTAGAGTTAGAGCACTGTGGGTCGAGGGAAATTTGAGCTGTAAGGTCTCCGGCATTTTGATGACTGCGTCTCTGGCGTCGAGACCCGCTTCGACTGAAGTCGAGTTGACTAGATTCTGGCTGAGATCAAGATGCAGGGTGGCTCCGGTGTTTGCTGGGATGATGATCGTCCCGGAACTTACAATGACGGCATGAGTAAAGTCGAGCGAGCCTCCCTTGATCTTCAGGCCCGTGTAGAAGCCGTTGACGGCTGCGGACTTGGCAATCAGGCCAGAGGCAATCCAGGCGCTACCGGCTTCAATGCGATAAGACGCTCTTGCAGTAAGAGCGCCCCATAGCGGTATCAGCAGAGCCGGTGTGGAGCTTCCCTGTAGGAACACCTGTACCAGCCGGGTTGGAAAGAAGAAATCGAACCAGATGAACTGGCCATGCTCATCGAAGAAAGGTCCGAAGCTTAGGCTTGGAGCCATTCCCGATCCCCACTGCGGAACCGAGTTGCCCAGCAGGCTGCTGTTGAATGCGGTCTCGCGCCGGAACACGAGCGGAGCGGACGTGGAGATGTCAGCCTCAGCCCGAGTGGGTTCGGCCAATACCGGCAAGAGGTGGTTAAAGCGCGCCGCGAGATCCAACGGAGGCTCCGACTCGGCGGCCTCGTGTTGCAGACGATTTCCTGAGACGGTGAAGCCCGGGTCAGATATCAGCTGCTGTACCAGTTGTCGTTGCAAGGCGGAAAGCGCGTCGGCACTGGTGCCCAACGCTGGCTTTAGACTGCCCGTAAGCTGCTGGAGTCGCGCGAAAATAATTGCTTGATCCATGTGGCCCTTCCATGTGAAGGCAAACAAAGCGGCCACCTTGGGGTGCCGCGAACAACTTGCTCTGGCCTGAACAGGAACTGCGATATCGAGCGGCTCATCGGATCGCGTAACCCGCACCTCGGGCTAACTCAGCGAGTTTGCGCTGGTCTCGGCATCGCTGGACATGACGCATTTCTCTCCTGGGTGTGGGGTTCCTGGAGTGGTGGTTCGTGGGTTCGTGGCCTGTAGGGTGGCGGCCATGGGCAGACATCTACCTCCGCTTGCGGCCTCCTCTCCCATCAAGTAAGTTGCTTGCTGCAACCTCCCTATTTTGGCGGCAGCGGCTGAGGACTCAGTGCGACTTCGGGTGACCCGTTCCTTGCCTTGCTTGGCGGTTCTGGCTGAGGATTCAATGCCACCTTGGAAGAAAACCCGGTTCCCACCCCTCCCGGCGGCAGTGGCTGCGGGTTCAACTCAACCATGGAGGCGCCACTGAGCAGTGCCTGTTTCAAGGCAGAGAGTGCCCGGGTATGGGTCACCATCGAGTCAACGATGCCGGTAAAGAACGCGACCTCGGCGGGCGTGGTCCAGCCTGGCCTGTGAATGATAGGAATAAGGCCGTCGACTGAGTCGCCGCCGGAAAAATTCTGAAAGCCTGTGTGCAGCTCCCTCAATTGCTTCTCAAGATGCGTGAGGTGGTGTTGTTCCATGATGTCTCCTTGGATTTCGGGGCCTGAAAGCGTGTAGCAAGCTCTCCAAGAGATCCAAGAACGATCAACGCTGAGCGGGAAGGTTGAATCCGTCGTGCCGACTTGATGCCGTACGAATCGGCTGGGTCTTCTGCGAGCACCACTAAATATCCGCCTAGTCCCCGGGGTTGTCAATCGAAATGTTTACACCCATGGACGCCTGCCTGGTCTACTTCGCCTCCAGCTTCGCCGAGGATCCACGAGACACGTTTCCAGCGTCGCACTCGTCAACCCATCTCGAGGGTTCTCTAGTCAGGCCGGTTGAGCGGGGAGCCAATCTAGTGTTTTCAAGGAAGCATCGAAGTTAGCAATGAAGAGCAAGAAGACGAGGGGACAATCCCAGCAAAGGGATGTGGTCTTGACTGTCGGGCGCTTCGATCGAAAAAACGGTCGCAGATGCTACTTGGGGTCGGCCGGCTTCGGATACGTTGGCTGCCAATAAACCAACGAAGGTTCGTGAGCTTACAACCACTGTTCATTGCCCCGACCTGAAAGCTCGCACCTCGTGACCGTACAAGACACCGCGACTCTTCCGAGCAGGATCGACGGACAAATCCGCCCTTCATCGATGAAAGTGAGTTTTAAGACGCAGTAGCCATTACTCGGCTGGAAGATGGCGTCCTGCAACTATGAGTCGGAATGGCAGGAATGTGAGGAAGGCGGTGAAGTCAGCCTCGACGACGTGTTGCGAGCCGTGGCCACGGGCGTTCCCATTCATTTGATGAAGCGCGACCTGCTCTTCATTGCCGAACAGATGCTCCTCTTGCTTGACGGAAAGCTTGCGGAGATCGTCATCCGTAACCGGGGCAACTTTCTCAACCAGTCGGGAGTGTTTTTAACCAACGCTAATAGAGTGTCGAAGACCTTAGGGGGAGAGGCACAGCTTGCCGTCGCGCAGCGGTCGCCTTCCGGGGGGAATCAGCAAGCAACTTCCGAATCTGGATACGACTTGGGTTTCACCAGGCATTAGCAACGATCGCGGGAGAAGAGACCTGAATTGCATCAGGAACATAGCCGCAGCCAGGACTGCCCTAAGCCGACTCGGTTACTGGTCTGTCACGACAGTCACAAAATAGCAGGTTTCGATAAGATCTCCCTAACCCAGTCGGCCTACTGTCCTGAGCATCGGGTTGGGGCGCGAAAGCATGCACTACACCTTGACCTGGTTGGGAAGACTCGAAGAGGAGACACATGCACAGGCAGTTTTTATATGTCGTATTGCGGTCGCCGCCTTAGTGACCTTCGAGTCAAGCTTCAATCATGGCATATTCCCGAGCCTGTAGGCTCAGCAAAAAGATCGAGAAGAACAGGGGGAAGATGGAACCTCCGGTCGTTGCATGGAAGTTATGGCTTCACTTTCCAGGGTTTTGGCACTCGCGCATCTGTCCCGGCCTTACTCGGCGCCTTTATTCTTACTGCCGGCGTCTCTGTCTGACCTTTGATAATAACGGCGGTTTCACATTAGCCGAAACAGTGAGTCACTAGCGGCAATCTCGCGCCAATCAAAACCATCGGCAAAATACCGTGATCAGATTGCACAGGTTGTCAAGGGCGGAGTAAAAGTAGAACAGTGTGGCGGAGTAAAAGGGAACCATTTGGGGGTTAGTAACAGTGTTGGGATGGCGGGGCGGAGGGGCTCTGGAGCGTAGCGGGAGAGGCCCTCGGCCCGGCGAGGCGCGTTCGGGTGGGGTGCGGTTACGAGTTGGGGGTACGTTTGCGGCGGCTTTGTTTGAGGCGGAAGCTGTCGCCGTTCCTCTCGAGGAGGTGGACGTGGTGCGTGAGGCGGTCGAGCAGGGCTCCGGTGAGACGTTCGGAGCCGAGGATCTCGGTCCACTCGAGATAGACTGCAACCGCCATTACCGAGACTCGCGGCACGATCCATCGGCGCAAGTAGTTCCTGTCAGGTCTTGGCAGACTTGGCCCTTCCAGTTTTTTGGCTCGCATAGAGCGTCAACCTTATGAGCATCGCATTGACAACGCACGCCTAACTCGCGAACCTCAGTCGATCACCTTGCTGTCTCTCCATTGCGAGCTGCGTCGGGGCCTTGATAAGTGCACTCCGAAGGCCGTTGCAGGACGCGGTTCCGCTCCTCTCGTGGCGCGTACGGTTACCCTGCATGGCCGTGGATGCCCTATGTTGGGCATACCCAATGGCGATGACACTTGTCTGAAACAGAAAGAAACGGTCACGCCCGCTGTGAGCGCTAGCACCACTCCTAAGAAGAGGCCGTCCAGGTCTCCCCCACCCGGCCTCTTTTGTCCTAGAAAACTACGGCATTCAACAGAGAACAGAGCAGAGTGGATATCTAAGAGCAGAGCGTTTTCTACCCCGTCTGTCGCTCAGGGTACCCCCAAAAGTCCCACATAAAACCGGAGCCAAAATCGTAAGTCGTTGAAAGTAATGGTGGACGCGGCAGGGATCGAACCTGCGACCAGTCGATTAAGAGTCGAATGCTCTACCAGCTGAGCTACGCGTCCATTCCCTGAACTTTGCTTGAGGGGCAAAGAGCGAACTACGTGAGGTCGCTAAGGGATGCGCGGGAACTTCACCGCACTAAAGAAGAATATCACGATCGGCCTATGGACATAGGACCGGTTCATGAGGAAATCCCCGCTTGCCTGAACCGTCAAAGAGAATTCAGCCGACAAAATCGACATTGGCCTTATACGGAATAATGCCGCGCTCAAAACCCATATCAAGGATCTTGCGAATGGCCAACCTTCCGTCATCACCGTAATTCAAGGTGCGTTCGTTGACATACATGCCTACGAAGCGGTTCGCCATCGAGGTGTCCAGGTCGCGCGCAAA
>JAYVDT010000192.1:0-1706 GCA_043749265.1 Rhodanobacteraceae bacterium
CGGGAATGATTGTTCGGTAAGCTTCGGCGATAGTCACGATGGCTCCGGCTGTCGCAAGTTCCTCAGGTAGGGTGTCACGCGCCACGGCGGCCCGCACAATCAGCATGGAAGCTCCCAGAGCATGAGGGGTAAGCGCTTCGGCGAATGATTCAGCGACGTATCGTTCTGGCATCAGATCAATATCAAGAGCAAGTCCAACCTTTCGAACGGCTGTTGCGGTCGCCGGGCCGATGACGCCAATCTTCCTTGGGTATGAAGATAGCTTGAGTTGGCTTGCACGCTCGGCGAAGGCATGTACGGCGTTGGCGCTGGTAAAGAGAAGCCAGTCATAGCTTCTAAGCGAGACGAGCGCAGCGTCTAGACCGCACCACGATGCAGGGGGTGCGAGCTCAATCGTCGGGATGGAGATGACCTCCGCGCCCTCTAAAGTCAACAGGTCAGCGAGTGCCGAAGCTTGACCCCGCGGGCGCGTCACAAGTATTCGTCGATGGAGCAGCGCAGGCAACACCCCGAATTCTAAATGGCGGCGGGTCGTTGTGTCAGGGCGAGTCCCTGGGCAACCGAAGTGAATTCGTCTCCCGCGACGATCTGGCCCGGAAAGCGCGATTCAAAGATGCGCCGAACGGCCGGAACAAAGCTCGTTCCTCCGGTCAGAAAGACGCGGTCGACGTTGACCGAAGATTCTCTTGCGAGCTCCAGCAAGGCGTCTACAGATGTTGAAATCTGGCCGAGTTCGGGAGCGATCCACCCTTCAAACTCCTCTCGGGTGACGCTTGTCCGTAGCTCCAGAGTGCCCGCCTCGGGTCCGGCAAAGATAAAATCGGCCCGGTCGTTAAGTGAGAGTGAAAGCTTGGTGCGCTGGACTGCCTGATGAAGCTGGTAGCCAAGATCTTCGTCCACAAGAGCCCGCAACGACCGGATCTTCTCGGGTTCGATTGCCCTTTTCTCGGCGGAAGTCAGAATCTCCAAAACATTTCGCGTGCGCAGGAATGAAAGGTAGTGCCAGCGCTCGAGGTTGGCGTAGATCCAGGCCGGTACCGCGGGGATGGACTTGGTGCCTCGCGCAAAGGTCTCTGAACCGAGTGCCGGGGAGATAAGCTTTCGGACGATTCGAGCGTCGAATGAATCTCCCGCAAAGCCGAGACCCGCAGTGCCAAGAATCTTTCGCTTGCCTTCCGGACCGACGGTGAGGAGCGAGAAATCGCTCGTACCACCGCCGAAGTCGCCAATGAGGATCGTCTCCTCATGATCCAGCGTGGCTTGGTAGGCGCGTGCAGCGGCAAGGGGCTCCAGTTCAAAGGTCACGTGTTCGAAACCGGCTTGGAGGAACGCGGCTCGGAGTCTTGCCAGCGCAAACTCCTCGTCCTCGGACGTTTCGGCACCGACAAACCGGATGGGACGTCCGACGGTCGCGGAGGTGATAGGCTCGCCAAACTGTGACTCGGCGCGTAGCCGGAGATCGTGCAGAATGCGAGAGATAAGGTCTTGAAGCGTGTAATTGCGACCGAAGACCTCGGTGCCGGACAGGCTTGCCGTCGCCAGGTAGGACTTGAGCGATTGGATGAGACGTCCGGGGCGGTCGCCCTGGCGATGCGCCTCAAGGTAGTGCTCGATGGCCTTGGGTCCGGAGCTTGAAAGGATTCCCTTTTGTGCTTTTTCGAGGTACAAGATGGACCGCGAACTTGCAGTGTTGTTGGAGAATTGGA
>JAYVDT010000193.1:0-5951 GCA_043749265.1 Rhodanobacteraceae bacterium
GGCGCGGTGGGTGCGTTGACGGCAAGCGGGAATCTGGACGTCGTAGTCTCCACTGCGGCGACGCAGGCTCAGGCGCTGCTGGGCAATGGAGACGGAACCTTTGCCTACATCGGGTCACCGGGTGCACCAACGCCGACGACCACTCTCCCGGGGCCTCCGGGCTTGTGGAGCGTCGTGCAGCTTGGCGACTTCAATCAGGATGGCATGCTGGATCTGGTCCTGACGGCCGATGGCGGCAACGCAAAGCTGCCGCCAACGGGCTCCGGTCTATCGATTCAGCTAGGCAACGGAACCGGGGAATTTGGCCCGCTGAAGACGGCGGTTGCTGCTGCACAGTTTTCATTTCCGAACCCGTCCTCCTGTTCGCCGCCGTTCGACCACTACCCCGGCATGTTCTTCGGGACGAGCGCCATTGGCAACTTCAATGGCGATGGCATGCTGGACATCGCGAACCGTGGCGCGGACGCCTACCGCATGATGCGGGGTAACAGTGGGACGGTCACAAACTCGCCCAGTATCTACCCGACGCTCAATTTCTCCGATGCGGATGGGCAGGGAACTTTAGTCGACTGCGATCTCCACGCTCATGACCTTGTGATCTCCGGCGAGTTGAACAATGACGGAAAGACTGATGCGATTTACCAGGGCTACGGCGCCAGCACCGGCTCGCTGCTGGTTTTTCTGAGCGATGCTTCAGGCAAACTCGCGTTGGCTGGCGACCTCTCCCAGGGCGGGCAGTTAACCTCGCCGGGCCAGCTTCTTGCGCCCGCGCTGAGCAATACGTTTGGCGGGCTGTCGCAAACACTTGGCTTTCCTGCGTTTCCAGGCTCAGGGGTGATTGCAGACCTTGATGGTGATGGCAATAGCGATCTCATCATCGCGTACGACAACATGGGCGCCGACCATGCCGCTCCAACCGCGGCGAATCCAAACTATCTCTACCTCTGGTACGGATCGGGCGGCGGCAAGTTTCTGACGTCGGCGAAACATCCGGTGAATCCGGTTCGTCTCACGCCGTCTCGCAACTTCTACCAGGTCTCCGTGGCCGACCTTAACGGCGACGGAATTCCGGATCTTATTTTGAGCGATGGCTACGTGCTGAGCTACCAACTCGGTAACGGCGACGGGACGTTCGGTGCTGAGAATCACCTGCTTGCGGGCCAGGGGATCAATACGATCTCTACCGGCGACTTGCGGAAGAACGGCTTACAGGATCTCGTCATCGCCAATGGTGGCCTGGCCTTCAGCAATCCAGTGATGAACAGGGACGTGCTCGCTGTGAACCCGGATGTGCAGACCGGCGGGGTGACGGTGCTGCTCAATACGGCGAAGCTGCTCGTGACGACGGGCACGCTGATCGCAAGCCCTGAACCTTCTGTCTTCTTTTCGCCGTACAGCATGACGGCTACGCTGAGCGGAAGCCCTGGCCCAACCGGCACGGTGATGTTCTCGGTCGATGGAGTGCAGTTGGGCTCGGCGGGCGTGGTCAACGGAATCGCTACGATTGCGGGTTCGACGACGATTCTGCCCGGCGTGCACGCGCTCACGGCAAGCTACTCGGGCGACGCTGCTTATGCAGCAAGTAGTTCGCTGACAGGCAGTCATACGGTTCTGCGAGCGCCGACGTCCGCAACCCTGACGCCGACGACACCGCTCACCGTCTTCTACGGGCAAGGAATCGACGGCACCTTTGCGGTAACCGTGGTGGACTCGGATTTCCCGGCGAATGGCAACTACGCGCTGCTGGATAACGGCGTCATCGCACCCATCTGCGCTTCCCTGCCGATCAAAGCGCCCTGCCCTTATGGCAATCCGCAATTGCTCGACGCAGGCGTGCATGCGTTGACCATCTCGTACCTGGGCGACCCCATCAATGCGCCCAGCAATTCAAAGCCGCTCACCTTTACGATTATTCCCGATACGACGACAATTTCTCTGGCGAGTTCCAAAAACCCGGCCAGTCAAGGCGACGCCGTGACCTTTACCGCCACGCTGATGGGCAACGTCGCTGTGCCGACCGGTGCCGTCAAGTTTCTAGATGGGACCGTAATTCTGGGGACCGGGACGATCACGAATGGTGTGGCGACGCTGACGACCTCATCGCTCGCGGTCGGGACGCATCCGATCACGGCATCCTATGCGGGCAATATCGACTTCAACTTCGCCAACTCTCTGGTGATCAACGAGGTCATCGTCGCCGTTCCGGTCTCGCTGGCAAGCGTGACCACGCTGAGCAGCAGCGCCAACCCATCAGTCTCAGGCCAACGCGTCACCTTCACCGCGAACCTATCCGTGATGGGGAGCGCCACTGCCGTGGTACCTGGTTCGATGACGTTTCTGGACGGAGCGGTAACGATTGGGTCGGGCGCATTGAGTAACGGCGTCGCGACGTTCTCAACCACTACGTTGGTAGTCGGGTCGCACCCCATCACGGCGGCGTATGCGGGGTTCAGCAGCACGACTTCGGCGCCCAGCATCTCGGCGAGCGTCTCCGCAGTCCTGACGCAGGTTGTATCTGTGCCCGTGGTCGTCGGGAACCCCCGCTTTGTCCTTACGGTGACGCCGAACCCGTTGGTACTTGGCGTTGGCCGCACGGGAGTTCTGCGGGTCGGCGTGACGGCCGTCGGAGGCTTCAACCAGGCGGTACAGCTTTCCTGCTCGGGTCTGCCGCCGGAGTCGGCTTGCCTCTTCCTGGATAAAACGCTGACCGGAGGCGGAGCCACTACGCTGGACCTGGCCACCGCCGCGCCACGAGACTGCGGAACAAATCAGCCCTACTTCCTGGGGCAGATTGGCAGCTTCGGTCTGCCGATGAGCGGCGGCGTTCTAGCAGCGGGCCTGGGCCTGCTCTTCGTCCGGCGACGCAGGCTGCGTGGTCTGCTTCTGCTGGCAATCGCAGGGCTGGGGCTGGCAGGGCTTTCAGGTTGCGGACACTGCACGGATCTTGGAACACGTCCGGAAAAGTACACCTTCACCGTGACCGCGACGCCGACAAATGGCCCGGTGACCGCTGCACAGTCCGTGACCGTGCAACTGACGATGACTATCCCGTAGGTTTCTACAAGAGACGGCAAGAAAAGGCCCATGTCTCGGAGGCGAGACATGGGCCACCCCGATTCTTTGCGGCTCAGGCGTACATGCCGCGCTGTTTGGTGGTGTAAGCCACGCGGTCGATCGCGAGCATGTAGGCGGCGATGCGGTTGTTGACCTGGTGCGATTCGCCGTAGGTCACGACGTCCTTGAAGGACTCGGTCATGATGGCGTCGAGCCGCTGATTGACTTCGGCCTCGGTCCAGAAGTAGCCCATGCGGTCCTGAACCCACTCGAAGTAGCTGGCCGTAACGCCGCCGGCGTTGGCGAGAATGTCCGGGATGACGAAGACGTGCTTCTCTTCCAGAATGTCGTCCGCCACGATAGTGGTGGGGCCGTTTGCACCTTCGCACAGGATCTTGCATTGAAGCTCGCCGGCATTCTGGCTGGTGATGACGTTCTCGGTTGCGGCCGGGATCAGGATCTCGCACTCGCGCGTCAGCAGTTCGTCCTTGTCGCAGGTCTCGGCCAGGGCGAAGCCATTGATGGTGCCGGCCTTGGCGCGATGCTCGATGAGCGCGGGAATGTCGATGCCGTCGTTGTTGACGATCGCACCGTCGTACTCCGCGATGCCGATAATCGTGTAGCCCTTTTTGTACAGCAGGTTCGCGGCATTGGAGCCGACATTGCCAAAGCCCTGGATGATGACACGGCAGCCGGCAATATCCATGCCCAGATACTTGAGCGCTTCATCGCAGCAGACAGAGATGCCGCGTCCAGTGGCCTCTCGACGTCCGCGCGAGCCCCCAATGTTGACAGGCTTGCCGGTGACGACGGCCGTAACAGTGTGGCGCATGTGCATGGAGTAGGTGTCCATGATCCAGGCCATCGTCTGCTCGTTGGTGTTCATATCGGGCGCGGGAACGTCTTTTTCCGGGCCAATGAAGTCAAGCAGTTCCGCGGTGTAGCGGCGGGTCATGCGCTCCAGTTCACCTTGCGACATATGCTTGGGGTCGCAGATAACGCCGCCCTTGGCTCCGCCGAAGGGGATGTTGACGACGGCGCATTTCCAGGTCATCCAGGAGGCCAGGGCACGAATTTCGTCGAGCGAGACGTCCGGCGAGTAGCGGATGCCGCCCTTGGCTGGACCGCGGGCCATGGAGTGCTGGACGCGGTAGCCGGTGAAGACCTCAATAGTGCCGTCATCCATCAGGACCGGGATGTGAACGATGATTTCGCGGGTGGGGTAACGAAGAACTTTCCAGAGACCGGGGTCTAAATTGAGCTTCCGCGCGGCGAGGTCAAAGCGTGCTGCTTGTGCTTCCCAAGGATTTTTTTCCTGCTCCAACGTCATCGTGGACGCCGGGGCGGTGGTGAGAGTTGCCATGTTCGAGTTCCTTTTTTCAATTGCAGCTATGAACGACTCTCCGGCCATCGGGTTACACCTTCGTCAAGATTTCGACTTCTTGCTCGGGGGAAAAGATTCTTTTTGGTTCCAGCTTCGACCAGTCCGGGCCGGATCGACGGACATGGTCAAAACTCAGCGGAGTATAGGCCTCCGCACAAACTGCCTGCAAGTCAAGGACGTGGCTTTAAAGGTACGCTCCGGTATCTCCATTTACGATGACTTATCGCTATGAAGCTGAAAAATAACAATTTCCCAACCCGCATCGCATTCGATAAGCTGGCCCGGACGCACACCCTGATCCCCGTCTTCCGCACCGTTACAGCCGATCTGGAGACCCCGGTCTCGGCCTTTCTGCGCATCGCGCATGAAGCTCCAGAGGCTTTTCTGCTGGAAAGCGTCGAAGGTGGCGAGCATGTAGGCCGCTACACATTCATCGGTATCGACCCGTACAAGAAAATAACGGCACGTGGTCGCCAGATCACGGTCGAAGAGGGTCGCAAGCGCAAACATTTTGAGGGCGACATCTTCGAAGAGCTCAAGCTAGCGTTAGGAGGGCATCAGCCCGCCCGTGTTTCAGGCCTGCCGCCATTCACGGCCGGGGCTGTGGGGTTCTTTGCGTATGACGTCGTGCGGCTGATTGAAAAGCTGCCGGACCTTTCATCCGACGAGCTTGGCGTGCCGGATGCCTGTCTGATGTTCTTCGATCAGGTGCTGGCCTTCGACCACGTCAAGAAAGAGATCCTGCTCATCGCCACAGCCGATCTGACCCGTGGCGGCACCTACGCCCAGGCGGAGCGCCGACTGGACAAGATGGAGAAGCAACTAGCCTCCGCACTGCCTCTGGCTGCCGGCAGAGGTCGCCGCAAGGCCATCCTGGGCAAGCTCAAGATGGTGCCCCGAACCACCAAAGCACGCTTCCTGAAGTCCGTCGCCAAGGCAAAGGAGTACATCGCAAATGGCGACGTCTTCCAATGCGTGCTCTCGCAGCGCTTCGATTGCGTCCCCGGTGTCGAGGCCTTCGACGTCTACCGCGCGCTTCGCATCGTCAACCCATCGCCCTATATGTTTTTTCTGCGCTTCGGTATGGACGAGACTCGCGCTCACATCGTAGGCTCATCGCCGGAGTTGCTGGTCCGCGTGAAGGATCGCAACGTGGAATACCGCCCCATAGCCGGCACGCGCAAGCGCAGCGCGGATGAGGTAGAAGACCGTGCCCTCGAAGCCGATCTCCGTGCCGATGAGAAGGAAGTCGCCGAGCACATCATGCTCGTCGACTTGGGCCGCAACGACGTAGGGCGTGTAAGCGAGTTTGGCAGCGTCCGTGTCAAGGACCTGATGTTTGTTGAGCGCTACAGCCACGTCATGCATCTCGTCAGCTCAGTTGAAGGCCGCCTCAAGGGCGAGTTGGACGCGATCGACGCCTTCAAGGCGTGCTTTCCCGCCGGAACGCTCAGCGGCGCGCCCAAGATTCGCGCAATGGAGATTATTGAAGAGCTCGAGCCCGCTCGGCGAG
>JAYVDT010000194.1:0-1703 GCA_043749265.1 Rhodanobacteraceae bacterium
TATCGCGGTAATACCAGTAATGGTGCGGGGCGCGCACATGCCCACGGCGGAGGTGCTGCCGGATGACCTTTCCGATTTTGCATATCGCAATGGCGTCGAATTGACGCACGCACGATGGCGGTCCGATGTCCAGATTCTGGTGGGTGCGCTGGGGCTTCTGTTGGAAGGTGGTAACGACCTTGGCCCTGTTGCAGCGACACCGAGTGTTGCGCCCTCTGCAGTAAACCCCGGCTCAGCTTTTCCGGTGTCAGTCGCTTCGGGATCTGCGGAGATTGATGCGGGCATTCTTCAGGCCGTGAGCACGGAACTGGCGCGTTATATCGGTCCGATTGCGCAAGTACTAGTCAAAAGAGCTGCGCGCCAGTTCAAGACAATGGCAGAGATAGTAACTGCAACCGCGAAGGAAATCGAGGCTCCGCGCGAACGGGCCGCCTTCGTAGCGTTTTGCGATAAGTGGACTCGCACTGCATCAGCGAGGTAGCTGGGTTACTTCTTCAAAGTTAAACGTACCTCGATCAAGGCGGCAGCCTTCGAAATGAACGAGTCAAGTGCTAGTCGACATGATGTCGACCTTAGGACTCTTCCTCGAGCAGCGTCAAAGCTTTCTGCAAACTGCGCTGCATCCGATTGAAGGATTGTGTAACGACGGCGACCTCATCGTTTCCCTTCGTTGCAATCGGCTCTACGTTGATTTCTCCACGGCTGACCCGATCAGCTGTCGCAGAGACGATGCGCAGTGGCCGGATGACAAACCAGAAAACTGCAGTATCGAGCGCGGCGATCGCGAGTAAAAGCGTAAGCGTCAAGAAAAGTAACAGACGGTGAAATGCCTGATTGGCAAGGGTAACCGGAAGCGACATGGGCACGGAGACAATCTGCGCCCCAATGATCTCGTTTTCCTTCCAGCCGAAACCATGCTGGGTACCGTAGACCGCCAGCATGGACTTGGGTGCGGCTTCCGGAACGGAGTGGCACTGCAGACAGGAGTGCGCGGATCGGATAGGGCTTGCGAGATAAAGGTCGCGACCCATAGCCCCTTCCCGCTGACCGACGGATTGCTTCTGCTCGGGATGATCACGCAGAAAGTGCACGACGTCAGCCTCCCAGTCCGTGGCGCGATCCTCCAGGTTAGTGGGGTTCAGTGTGGCTTCCTTGTACATGTACTGCGGATAATGCTCCCGCAGCTTGCTGAACGTGATGGTGGCGCCAAAGGCCGGCACTGTTTCCGGGATAAAGTGGAGCTGATGCGAAGGGACCTGGGTAAGCAGAGGTGACAGTTCCATTGAGGTGTATTCGCGGACCGATTTAGCGCTAGCCATCATCAACTCGGCTTGAGCGAGCACCTCGCGCTGTGCGTTGTTGACGAGAAAGTTGTAAGCGACGAGTGAAATGGCGACGGCACCTACACCAAAAATCGCGAAGAGAATCAGGTTGAACTTGAAGAGAAGTTTCACAAAAACCCCAGAACCGGTCCGCAGACTACTGTTCACAATAGGCTTAGCGTAACGGGAATGTAATCCGTGCCTATGGTAGCAAGGAGAATGCAAATTGCGGTAGTCCTTTTCGACTTGGTTGACTGCTGTAATGGACTGAGGAGCGAAGCTGCTTAGGGAATCTCTGCACAAGTTCTGCGTCCACAGCCTGATTGATTAATCTGATAGCTGTGAGGTGATTGCGATGAAGCAGCGGAGTTTGGCGAGTCA
>JAYVDT010000195.1:0-1703 GCA_043749265.1 Rhodanobacteraceae bacterium
TTGAATCGCCTGATAAGTACGACTGGCTACGCGCAAACCCAGTCAACGATGCTGCAGGCGCGGCAGAGCGATCTGCTATCCGCGGACCCAGCGGCCGTCGCCAGTGAACTCAAGACAGCCGAAGTACAGCATCAGGCGCTACTCAGTATCGAGTCAGCTTTGAGTCAGGTAAACCTCTTTAGTTATCTGAAATAAAGGGCCTTAGTGCCTATACTGGAATAATGATTGCAGCATTGGTTAGCGCGTTGCGATTGTGGTGGACAGCATGCGCAGGTACACGTCTTCGTCCCTGGCGCAGTCCGTACCTTCGCTGGCGCATGGAGACCTATTCTGGCAAGCCCGCGGCCACTCTTGAAGCGAAAGACTTTATTACCATGGCGTGGGTTGAGCGTCGACAGATCGGCCATTACCTCAGATGGATGAGCCAGATGGAGCGGCTCGCCAAGGGAAAGTCTGATTGAGGACCAACCCGCTGCGATCTGCTGGTCCTGGGACATCCGTCAGTGAACGTCATCATGACCTGTGGTTCCAGGAAGCGCAGGACCTGGCTGAACAGTGAAAGCTTGCGTGCTGACTATCTGCCGGAGCGCTTTTTTCTCGTTTTGTTTGGTGGGCGACACAGGCGATGAGCCGAAGCCTGGGTTTTTCACGACAGACAGATCGTTTTATAAACGCAAAACTACGTCGCATTTTTCAGAACTGAACTGAATTATCCTTATCCAGAACTGCTGCACAGGGGGATTTGGAATGGGTAATTTTGTAAAGCTGAAAGCAAATGATGGACACGAGTTAAGCTCGTATTTGACACGGCCTGAGGGCGCCCCGCTGGGTGCGATCATTGTGATTCAGGAGATCTTCGGAGTCAATGCGCACATCCGCAGTGTGGCCGATAGCTATGCGAAGGAAGGGTATGTGGTCATCGCGCCGGCCCTGTTCGACCGCTACGAGCGCGGTGTTGAGCTGAATTATGGTGGCGAAGACGGAAAAAAAGCTTTTGAGCTGTACGCAAAACTTTCGCCGGCGACTGCGCTCCTGGATGTGGACGCGGCATTTCGCTTTGTCCAAACCGATGGTCATAAAGGAATCGGGATTGTGGGATTCTGTTACGGCGGTTTGATGTCGTGGCTCTCGGCCACTCGTGGAGAGACGGTTAAGATGCGGCCAGCCTGCTGCGTCGGGTACTACCCCGGCGGCATTGGCGATGTGGCGGCGGAAGAGCCTTCCTGTCCGGTCATGCTGCACTTTGGCAGTGCGGACAGCCATATCGGGTCCGAACAGCGTGAAGCCGTCGCAAAGGCGCATCCTGAGGTTGAGATTTTTGTCTATAAGGGTGCCGAACATGGCTTCAATCGCGACGTCTGGTCAAGCTACAACCCGGAAGCGGCAAAGTTGGCGCGGCAACGCACCTCGGCTTTCTTCAAGGCGCACCTTGCGTAGTGGCGCAGTGATTCACCGAACGTTGGTCACTGCATAGTAAAACAATGCTAAAATCTGGGAGACACTTTGAGAGTGGATTAGAGAATTAGGAGTTGAATCAGCTGTGTTGGCAACCGCAAAAAAGACAGTAATCATCGAAAAGTTTCGCACCCACGACTCCGACACCGGAAGTCCTGAGGTGCAGATCGCCATTCTGAGCGAGCGTATTGGCGAGCTGACCGAACACTTCAAGACGCACAAAAAGGATCACGGATCCCGTCGCGGCT
>JAYVDT010000196.1:0-1700 GCA_043749265.1 Rhodanobacteraceae bacterium
GCAAACTCGGCATCGTTGACAAGCGTATTCGAGATCGTGCTCGTCCAGCGGCCGATGGCCATCTTCGAAGGCTGAGCCCAGCTTGCGTTGATGACCGGGAAAGCGGTGTCGCCCCAGTACTGGTTGCCGTTGTAGGAAGGATTGGACCAGGTGTCCTGGGTGTAGCGCCCCATAAGGACGTTGCGGTCGTTGATGTGAAAGTCGAGGCGACCGTTCTCCTGCCGGTACTTCAGGAAGGAAGGCAGCGACTGCGACCAGTTATTGCCGCCGACGTTGAGCGGCTTGTTGGGGAGCGTGTAGTACTGGGCAACTAGCGCGCCAGCAGGATCGACAGCCTTAAGAATATGGGCGTTTCCGGGTTGTGCCAGGGCTGCTGAAAAAGTCGGCTGAGGCTCGTTGCAGGACATCACAGGATTGCCATTGCCATCGTTACCGACGGAATTGGAGAAGTCACCGGCGCGCTCCGCTGCAGTAGCAACGCAGGCGCTTTGCGTAAAGCCGCGGATCTCGTGGTTCCATTCCTCGTTGAAGAAGAAGAAGAGCTTGTCGCGCTTGATGGGACCGCCGATAGAGTAGCCATAGTCATTGCGGCGCAGTTTGTCCTTGCCGTTGAGCGGCTGGCCCGTATTGGCGTTGCGCTTGGCAAAGTAGGTGAAGGCAGACAGTGCGTCGTTACGACCGCTGTAAAACAACGACCCATGGAAGGTGTTTGTTCCGTTGCGAGTGGCAATGCTGATAACGGCTCCAGAGGCTTGGCCATATTCCGGACCGTAGCTGTTGGTCAGCATCTTGAACTCTGCAATGGACTCAATCGAAGGGTAGATCAGGATCGTACGGTTGGAACCTACGTCGTTGTCATTGGCGCCATCGACCAGGAAGAGATTATTCGTCGTTGGATTGCCGTTAACCGAGAAGTCGACGCCACCCTGTAGCCCCTTGTTCTTGCTATCGAAATTGTTAGCTCCCGAAACGCCTGGGCCAAGTTGTGTTAATTCCACGAAGCTGCGGCCGTTCAGGGGCAGTTCCTTGATCTGCACGCCATCGACGACGGTGCCAAGGGCTCCGCTCTCGGTCTCCACCTGGATTGCTTCCGCTGAGACCTCAACCACCTCGGAGACGTTACCCACCGCAAGTTTAGGATCGATTCGCGTTGTGCTTGCAACGTTGACGATGACGTTATTCGCAACATAAGACCGGAAGTTAGGGCTGACCACCTGGAGCTTGTAAGTTCCATTGGCGATATCGTCGAGTCTGTACTCACCCGATCCATTTGTCTTGGCTTCGCGCGTTGCGCCGGTCGTCACGTTTGTCAACGTAATGGCTGCCGCTGGCACCGACGCTCCTGTCGGGTCCGTAACCTGGCCAACTACAACTCCATTTGTGCTCTGAGCAAGCATGGGGGCGCACCAGGACGCACCCATCATCAAAACGATTCCTATCCCTACACGCAGCGTCATTCTCATATTCCTCCGAAAGTCTTCCATGGACCCCGCCGAAATGTGCGAGTGGGTTCACTCGCGCATTCGTCAGTCGCAAATCATTCATCGCTTTTCCTACAGAATCGATTCCGCTAACTTCCGCAACGGATCAGATTTTGTGGACCACCCATAGTTCACAACGACACGGAGGATTGTCAAGAAAATAACATTGCGTGAGCGAATAATAAGCAAGGCAGCTCAGTTGTTGTCGCCGACCGAGGC